>NZ_JBHYKG010000146.1:0-20761 GCF_042741245.1 Kitasatospora sp. NPDC058965 | reverse complement strand
GCCGCGGCCAACCCGCCCCACAGCGCTCCCGGCCCGACGGCGAGCAGCGCGGAGAGCGCCGCCGGGGCGGGGGCCCGGCCCAGCCCGTTGGACAGCTCCCAGCGGGCCAGCGCCCGGCCGAGCCCGTCGGCCGGGGCGGCGGCCACCACCAGGGCGGTGCCGGCCCCGGAGTAGAGGATCTCGCCGCCGGTGTAGAGCACCGCCACCGCGCAGACCGCGCCCGCCCCGGCGCTGCCGCCGAGCCCGCCGGCCGCCCAGAAGCCCAGGTAGGACAGGGCCAGCAGCAGGCCGCCCGCGGTCAGCGCGGAGCGCCGCGACCGCCGGCCGAGCCGGACCACGATCGCCACCTGGACGGCGATCACCAGCACGGTGTTGCCCACGAAGATCCCCGAGGACCAGGCCGGGGAGACGTGCAGCCGGGTCACCAGCAGCGCCGGCAGCGCCACCTCCAGCACGTCGAAGCAGAACGCGAACGGCAGGTTGGCCAGGCTCAGCACGGTGCTGGGCCCGCCCGCCGGACCCGCGGCCGCCCGGTCCCGCCCCCGAGCCCGGGGCACCCGCGGCCCGCTGACCCGCAGCGACCAGACGAGCGCGGCCGCCGCTGTGCAGGCCGCCGCCGTCACCGCCGCGAGCGCCCGCAGCGAGGTGGCCCCGCCGGCCAGCGCCACGGTGGCGATCAGCGCGCCGACCCCGAGCCCGGCGTTGCGCACCGAGCGCCCGGCGGCCAGCGCCGCGTCCCGGGCCCGGCCCTCGGCCAGCGTGGCCACCGTCGCCGCGTGCGCGGCCGGCCAGTTCTGGCTGCCGACCCCGAGCAGGACCGCGGCCAGGGCGAAGCCGGCCACCCCGGGCACCGCCAGCAGCACCAGCACGCCCGCCGCGCGGGCCAGCAGGGTGGCCGCCACCACCCGGCTGCGGGCGCCGCGGTCGATCCAGCGGCCGGTCAGCGGCACCAGCGCCAACCCGGCCAGCAGCCCGCCGGAGAGCGCGAGCCCCGCCCGGCCGGGGTCCAGCCCGAGTACGCCCACCCCGTACAGCAGCAGGAACGGGCGCAGCAGCCCGAGCCCGACCGCGTCCACCAGCACGGCCAGCGCGTACCGCGGGCCGCCCACGAAGGCGGGCAGTCGCCCCGCTGCCCGGGACCGCTGCCGAATCGAACCCCGCCGAATCGAGCCCTGCCGAGTCGTGCCCTGCTGAATCAGTGTCATGACCGGAACGTTCGGCCCGGGCGGGCCGCCCGCGCACGTCGATTGACGACTACCGTCAACCGGCGCGGGAGCGCGCGGGGACCACTGGCAGGATCGTCGCCGTGAGCCTGACCATCGACATCACCGGCCTGCCCGCGGACCGGCTGCTCTTCGCCCCGTCACCGCTGGCCGAACTGACCGCGGTGCTGCACCTGCTGGCCGAGCCCGGGCACCACCCCACGCTGCACGGCTGGGCCACCGCCACCGCGGGGGCGCTCAAGCCGGAGCTGGCCGACCGGCTGGACGAGGCGGACTTCCTCTGGCGCTACTCGCGCGCCGACTTCCTGCTGCCGTCCCGGCCCGGGGCCACCCTGGCCGAGGAACTGGACGCGGTCGACCGGGTCGACGACGAGCAGTACGTGGCGGCCGCGCTGCTCACCAGCTGCGGCTCCGACCGGCTCAGCTTCCGCCCGGCCGCCTCGCCGCTGAGCGACGCCGGTGCCAAGGAGCGGGCCCGCGAGCTGGCCAACGCCCGCGGCCCGCGGCAGGCCGCCTTCACCGACCGGCTGCTGACCGACCCGACCACCGTGCGGGCACTGGTGCGCCGGCTGCTGGAGGACTGCGAGGCGGCCTTCTTCGCCGACACCTGGCGCCAGCTGGTGCCGCAACTGGCCGCCGACGCGCGGCAGAAGGCCGACCTGCTGGCCCGGCACGGACTGGCCGAGGCGCTGGCCGCGGTCTCCGGGGCGGTGGCCCTGGAGCAGACCGCCGCGGGGGCCCGGCGGATCCTGGTGGACAAGCTGCAGGACAACACGGTCAGCGCCACCGCGGCGGGCGGGATCACCTTCGTGCCCACCGCCTTCGGCCGCCCGCACCTGGTGGCGGTGCACGCCCGGGGCTGGCGCCCGGTGCTGCAGTACCCGGTGGCGGACGCGGCCGCGGGCGAGCCGGTCTCGCTGGCGGTGGTCCAGCAGCGGCTGGAGGCGCTGGCCCACCCGGTCCGGCTGCGGCTGGCCCGCACCATCGCCCGCGGTCCGCACACCACCGGCGAGCTGGCCGCCGCCTGGAACCTCAGCGCCCCCGAGGTCTCCCGGCACCTCGCCGTCCTGCGCCGGGCCGGCCTGCTGCTCACCCGCCGCCGCGGTCGCTACGTGCTCCACTCGCTGGACCTGGGCAGCAGCGCCCGGCTGGGCGCGGACCTGGTCGACGCGGTGCTCCGCTGACGGCGCGCCGGTTCCCGGACCGCGGCCCTACGCCGGGTACGCGTGGGTCTCGGCGGCCTTGACGGCGGCCCAGACCGGGGTGCCCGGGGTGAGGTCGAGCGCGGCGACGGCGGTCGGGGTGAGGTCGGCGGCCATCGGGAGCGGGCCGGCCAGTTCGGTGCGGACCAGGTCGCCGTGCAGCTCCAGGCCCCCGACGGTGAGCGCGAAGACGTTGCGGGCGCTGCCCTGCGGGCGCTCCCGGTGCAGCGTCACCGCGGCCGGCGGGAAGGCGGCGAAGGCCGGGCCGGAGACCGGTTCGGCGGTGGCCAGCTCGGTCCCGTCCGGCAGCACCACCGCGTGGCCGCGGCCGGTGCCCTGGAACAGGTTGAGCCCGACCAGCCGGGCGATGTAGTCGGTCCGCGGGCGCCGGGAAACCTCGGTGGGCGTGCCGGTCTGCACCTCGGCGCCGTCCTCGACCACCACCAGTCGGTCGGCCAGCACCATGGCGTCCAGCGGATCGTGCGTCACCAGCACCGCCACCGCCTCGAACTCGGCCAGGTGGCGGCGCAGCTGCGCCCGCACGTCCAGCCGGGTGCGGGCGTCCAGCGCGGCCAGCGGTTCGTCCAGCAGCAGCAGCCGGGGCCGCACCGCCAGCGCGCGGGCCAGCGCCACCCGCTGCGCCTGGCCGCCGGACAGCCGCCCGGGTCGGGTGCCGGCGTGCTCGGCCAGGCCCATCCGCTCCAGCCAGCCGGCGGCCTCGATCCGCGACTCGCGCTTGGAGCGGCCCCGGCAGCGCAGGCCGAAGGCGACGTTGTCCAGCGCGCTCAGGTGCGGGAAGAGCAGGTAGTCCTGGAAGACCACGCCCACCGGGCGCCGCTCGGCGGGCGTGTGCCGACCGGTGGCCGGGTCGGCCAGCACCGTGCCGTCCAGCGTCAGCCGGCCGTCGTCCAGCGGGAGCAGGCCGGCCAGCGCCCGCAGCGCGGTGGACTTGCCGGCCCCGTTGGGGCCGAGCAGGGCGAGCACCTCGCCGGGCGCGGCGGTGAGCGCGAGGTCGAGCGCGAAGCCGGGGCGGGTCACCCGCAGGTGCGCGTCCAGGCCGGTGGGCCGGTCGTCCGTCATGGTGGGTCGGGGCTCCGTCACGGGGTGCCCGTCCAGCGGCCGCGCAGTCCCGCCAGGACCGCGACGGAGACCGCCAGCAGCACCAGGCTGAGGGCGATGGCGGCCGCGGGGTCGTTCTCCATCGCCAGGTAGACCGCCAGCGGCATGGTCTGGGTGCGGCCCGGGAAGTTCCCGGCGAAGGTGATGGTGGCGCCGAACTCGCCCAGCGCGCGGGCCCAGGCGAGCACCGCGCCGGCCGCCACCCCGGGCGCGACCAGCGGCAGGGTGACCCGGCGGAAGGCCGTCAGCCGGGAGGCGCCCAGGGTGGCCGCCGCCTCCTCGTAGCGCGGGTCGGCCGCCCGCAGCGCCCCCTCCACGCTGATCACCAGGAACGGCATCGCCACGAAGGTCTCGGCCAGCACCACGCCGGGCGTGGTGAACGGCAGGGTGAGGCCGAACGCCGAGTCCAGCCAGCGCCCCACGATCCCGTTGCGCCCCAGCACCAGCAGCAGCGCCACCCCGCCGACCACCGGCGGCAGCACCAGCGGCAGCGTCACCAGGGCCCGCACCAGCCGCTGCCCGGGGAACCGGGTGCGGGCCAGCAGCCAGGCCAGCGGCACCCCGAGCACCAGCGAGACGGCGGTGGCCGAGGTGGCGCAGACCAGCGAGAGCCGCAGCGCCTCCCAGACCTCCTCGCCCGAGAGCTGCTCCGGCAACTCCCCCCAGGGGGCCCGCACCAGCAGGCCGACCAGCGGGAGCACCAGGAAGAGCAGTCCGAGCAGGGCCGGCAGCAGCAGGGCGACCGGCGGGGTCCGGGAGGCGCGCCGCATCAGGCGGAGGGGGAGGGCGAGGCGGCGGCGGCCGCCGGGGCCTGGAAGCCGGCCGCGGTCAGCACCGCCATGCCCTCGGACGACTCGACGAAGGCCACGAACGCCTTGGCGGCGGCCGCGTTGGGGGCCTTGGCCAGGTCGGCGATCGGGTAGTCGTTGATCGCCTTGGCGGCCTCGACGAAGTCCACGCCGTCGATCTTGCCGGCGTCGGCCTTGACGTCGGTCTGGTAGACGATCGAGGCGTCCACCTCACCGAGCTCGACCTTGGTCAGCGCGCCCTTGACGTCCTGCTCCTGGGTGACCGGGGTGACCGTGACGCCGCCCGCCTTGAGCGCCGTCTGGGCGGCCGCGCCGCACGGCACCTGCGCGGCACAGAGCGCCACCTTCACGCCCGGGGCGGCCAGGTCCTTGAGCGCCGCGATGTGCTTCGGGTTCCCCTTGGGGACGGCGATCTCCAGGGTGTTGCGGACGAAGACCTTGGGGTCGCTCGCGGCGTCCTTGGCATCGGTCACGGTCTTCATGGTGGCCGGTGAGGCGGCCGCGAAAACATCGGCGGGCGCGCCGCTGACGATCGACTGGGCCAGCGCCGAGCTGCCGCCGAAGTTGAACTTCACCGAGGTGCCGGGGTGGGCGGCCTCGAACTTCTTGCCGAGGTCGGTGAAGGTGCCCTGCAGTGACGCGGCGGCGAAGACGGTGACCGTGCCGGACAGCGCCGGTCCGGAGGCGGTGGCGCCGGCGGAGCCGGCGTCGGACGCCGAGCCCTTGCTGCCGCTGCTGGAGCAGGCGGTCAGGCCGGCGGCCAGGGCGAGCGCGGCCAGGACGGCAGCGGCGGTGCGGGTCCGGGTGGTGGTCATCTGCGATTCCCCTCCTGCCGGGCCCGACGGGCCGCGGCGGTGCGGTCAGGTGCGGGCCGGTCCGCCGCGCGGTGCGACGGAAGGGGGCGACCCTGGCCCGGCTGCTCGGTGCGGGCCGGTCCACGCGGTCGGCGGTTCCTGGGCTGGCACGCTCGCAGCTGCGGGCAATGTGGCGATCATAGTGCCGCAAATGCAAGGCCCGTAACCCTTGTGCCAAAGCACAGGACCGGCGTGGCACCGGAGCCGGCCGGCTGTGCGATACGTCGGAAAACCCCTGGCAGGCGCGTCCGGGCAGGCGGCACAGTGGGGGCTCGCCACAGGAACGAAGGGGGATGTCCGGGATGTCCACGCTGAGGGTCACCGCCGAGCGGCTGACCGTGCTCGACCACCCGAACGCCGACGCGCTGGAACTGGCCCAGGTCGGCCTCTACCGCGCGGTGGTCGCCAAGGGGGCCTACCGGTCCGGCGAGTACGCGGTGTACATCCCGGAGCAGGCGGTGCTGCCGGCCGGGCTGATCGAGGAGCTCGGGCTGACCGGGCGGCTGGCCGGCGGGGAGGCCAACCGGGTCAAGGCGG
This sequence comes from Kitasatospora sp. NPDC058965, assembly GCF_042741245.1. Classification (NCBI taxonomy): domain Bacteria; kingdom Bacillati; phylum Actinomycetota; class Actinomycetes; order Kitasatosporales; family Streptomycetaceae; genus Kitasatospora; species Kitasatospora sp. NPDC058965. The sequence continues at coordinate 15,017 of NZ_JBHYKG010000146.1, read as the reverse complement.
TCCGGCTGCGCGGCGAGCTCTCCCAGGGCCTGGTCTGCCGCCCGCGCGCGCTCGACGGGGTGGACCTGGCCGACGCCGCCGGGCGGGGCACCGACTTCGCCGAGCGGCTCGGCATCACCAAGTGGCGCCCGCCGATCCCGACCGCGATGAGCGGCGAGGTGGAGACCGCGCCCGACCTGCTGCCCTGGGTGGACATCGAGAACCTGCAGCGGTTCCCCGGCGTCTTCGAGCCCGGCGAGCCGGTGGTGCTGACCGAGAAGGTGCACGGCAGCTGCTGCCTGCTCACCTTCCACGCGGCCGACGGGCGGGTGCAGGTCTCCTCCAAGGGGATCGGGGCCCAGCACCTGGCGCTGCGCGAGGACGGGCGCAACCTGTACTGGCGCGCGGTGCGGGCGCACGGGGTGGCCGAGGTGGCCGCCGAGCTGGCCGCGCGCCTGGGGGCGGGGAGGGTCGGCGTCTTCGGCGAGGTCTTCGGCGCCGGTGTGCAGGACCTGGACTACGGCAGTTCGGCCCGCACCGAGCTGCCCGGCTACGCGGTCTTCGACGTCTCGGCGGTGATCGACGGTCAGCTGCGCTGGCTGCCGGCGGCCGAGCTGGTCGGCGACCGGCTGCCGGTCGTCCCCGAGCTGTGGCGCGGTCCGTTCGACCCCGCGGTGGTGCTGGAGCACGCGAGCGGGCGGGAGACGCTCTCCGGCCGCTCCCTCCACCTGCGCGAGGGCGTGGTGGTCCGCCCCGTCACCGAGCGGCACAGCCCGCTGCTGGGCGGGCGGGCGATCGCCAAGGCGGTCAGCCCGGCGTACCTGACCAGGAAGGGCGGCACCGAGTACGAGTAGCCCGTTCCGGCGCTCGGCCCCGTGGGGTGACGTGGCGTCAGGCATCGGGACGAAACGGGCCGTACGCTGACAAATATGATCACCTCCGGTACGTACGAGCAGCGGCGCCCCGTGGATCGGCCGAGTGCTTCGGACTGGGTCGAGCTGCTGGCGAGCTATCGGCGCGGGCGGGCGATCGCCGTCGCGCGGGACGGGGAGCGGGCGGCGGCGGAGCAGTCGGCGGCGCTCGGGCACGAACTCGTGCTGGGCGCGCCGGTCGCGGTCGCCGCCGGGCTGTTCGACCCGGCGGCCGGGCCGGGGGCGGCGGCCGGGGAGCAGGACAACTGGGTCGGGCCGCTGTGGGAGGTGCTGGCGAGCCGGCACCCGTGGCACGAGCTGGCCGGGCTGCCGATCGGTGAGCCGGTCCGGACGCTGATGGCGCACACCCGGGTGCTGCTGGGGGAGGACCTGACGGGCGAACCGGGCGGGGAGGCGCCGTTCGTGCTGCGCCCCTGGGAGCAGGCGGGCTGGGAGGCGGCCGACCGGGTCACCGAGTACCGGGTGGGCGGGGCGGCCGCCACGCCGCACTTCCCGCTGCCGGACAGCCGCGAGGGGCTGGCGCCGGTGGCGCTGCCGCCGGGCGTCCCGGCGACGGTGGCGGGATGGCCGGCGACGGCCGCGCTGGGCGGGCTGTGCGAGTGGCTGGCGGCGCGCTGCGTGCGGGGCACGGCGCTGCAGGCGGCCGCGCTGTTCGCGCCGGGGCGCGGCGGGGCACCGGTCACCGGCGGGTACCTGCCGTTCGCCGCCGCGTACCCCGCGCTGGTCCGGGCCGGGTCGGGGGCCGGGGCCTACGGGCGCTCCGGCGGTGCGGCGCGCGGCCGGCTGGCGGTGTGGCGGGTGCTGGCGGCGATGGCCGACCCGGTGGGCCGGTGCTCGGTGGCCGAGGTGGACGCGCTGGTCGCCCGGATGCGCTGCTTCACCTGGTGCGGCCCGACCGACGAGGTCTGGCACCTGCACCTGACCCTGGAGGACCCGGCGACGGGGCTGGCCTGGGCGGTCAGCGGGTGCGACTACGACTGAGGCCGGGTCAGCCGCTGTCCGCCGAGGCCGGGTCAGCCGCCGTCCGCAGCCACTGCGGTGCTCGGGCGCGCCGCCGGGCGGTCCGGTCTGCGCAGCAGCAGCGCGCGCAGCCGCCGCAGCAGCGGACCGGGGCGCACCGCGCGGGCCCGGCGGGTCTCCTGCCGGTGCTGCCAGGCGCGTTCGGCGCGGTCGGTGACGACGGTGGGCTGGTACGGATCGAAGGTCATCGGCTTCCCTCTCTGCGGGCCACTGCTGCCAGCGTGGCCGCCTGACGGAGCGTGAGAACAGGGCCAATCCGCGACAGGTGGACTGATTCACCCGCTGGTCACCGAGGCGGCATAGGCTCGCGGACATGCTGAAGGGTGTGATGTTCGACTTCTCCGGCACGCTGTTCCGGGTCGAGTCGACCGAGCGGTGGGTGGACGCGGTCCTGGCCGGCGGCGGCCCGGTGCCGGACGCCGTCGAGCTGGCCGAACTGGTGCGGCGGCTGGAGTGGTTCGGCGCGCTGCCCGGCGGGGTGGCGCCGAGCGAGGTGCCGGCCGGACTGGCGGAACTGGTCGACACCCGGGACCTCAGCCCCGAACTGCACCGGGCCGCCTACACCGCGCTGACCCGCGCGGCCGGGCTGCCCGAGGGCCTGTCGGCGCAGGACCTGTACGACCGTCACATGAGCCCGGCCGCCTGGGCGCCGTACCCGGACGCGGCGCCGGTGCTGGGCGAGCTGCGGCGGCGGGGCATCCCGGTGGCGGTGGTCAGCAACATCGGCTGGGACCTGCGGCCGGTCTTCCGCGAGCACGGACTGGACCCGCTGGTCGACGCCTACCTGCTCTCCTACGAACTCGGCGTGCAGAAGCCGGACCCGCGGATCTTCCGGGCCGGCTGCGAGGCCCTGGGCCTGGCGCCGCAGGACGTGCTGATGGTCGGCGACCACCTCGCGGCCGACGGCGGCGCCACCGTGCTGGGCTGCGCCTTCCTCCAGGTCCCGCACCTGCCGGTCGACCGGCGGCCGGCCGCGCTGCGCCCGGTGCTGGAGCTGTTCCCGGGCTGAGCGAAAACGGGTGGTGCCGCCGGCCGCGCGGTGTTAGCAATGTGACGTGCTACCAGGCGACCGCATCACCCTCCGGGCCCGCCACGAGGCCGACGTGCCCGTGCTCCAGGCCGAGCTGTACGACGACGTGCCGACCCGCGCGCGGGCCGACTCCCGGCCGTGGCGGCCGATCCCGCCGGGCTCGGCCCACTCGCCCTACGCGGTGGCGGGGCCGTCCGAGGAGGCCGCCCCGTTCTCCGTGGTCGAGACGGCCACGGGGGAGCTGGTCGGCGAGGCGATCCTGTGGGGCGTCGACCTGCACAACCGGACCGGCCACCTGGGCCTGTCGCTGCGCCCCGGGTACCGCGGGCGCGGCTTCGCGGCGGACGCCGTCCGGGTGCTGTGCCGCTACGGCTTCGAGGTGCGCGGGCTGCACCGGCTCCAGGTGGAGACGCTGGCGGACAACGCGGCGATGATCCGGGCCGCCACCGCGGCCGGCTTCACCGTCGAGGGCACCCTGCGCCGGGCGGCCTGGGTGTGCGGGGAGTTCCTGGACGAGGTGGTGCTCGGGCAGCTGGCCGAGGAGTGGCGGGGCTGACCCGCTCGGGGGCGGTGGCGGCCCGCGGTCGGGAGCGGGGCCGGGGCGGCCTCAGCCGGCCCGGCGGGCCAGGGCGAGGAAGCGGTCCTCGTCGTCCGCGTACCGCTCCAGGGTCCAGCCCGCCTCGGCCAGCGCCCGGCGCAGGTTGGGCTCCGCCGCCAGGTCCGCGGGGGACAGGGTGCGCCCGTGCCGGGCCGCCAGCGCGGCCCGGCCGGTCGGCAGGAACAGCGCCAGCCGCCCGCCCGCCCTGGTCACCCGCGCCAGCTCCGCCAGGTCCGCCACCGGGTGCCGCAGGTGCGAGAGCAGCCCCGCGCCCAGCACCGCGTCCACCGCCGCCGTGCGCAGCGGCAGCCGCGCGCAGTCGCCCACCAGCAGGGCGGCCGGCTCGCCGCGCCCGGTCCGCACGGCCTGGACGATCATCTCCGGGGTCAGGTCGAGACCCAGCACCACTCCCTGCGGGCCCACCGCCTGACGCAGCAACGGCAGCGCCCGGCCGGTGCCGCACCCGGCGTCGAGCACCGACTGCCCCGGGAGCAGGCCGAGTTCGGCCACGGCGGCGGCGAACCGGGGGCCGTCGTCCGGGAACTTGCGCTCCCAGTCGGCCGCCCGGGCCGCGAAGAACTCCCGGGTGCGGGCGAGGTCGTCGGCGTCACTCATGCCCGCAGCGTACCCATCCGGTGCCCGTGACCCGGGCCCGCCGCGTGTCGTTGAACCGGCTGCGGGCGGCCACGGACAGGCCATCAACTAAGGTTAGGCTAACCTAAGCTTACTGTTGGCTGTCGTTGGGAGTTTGGTCGTGACCCTCATTGCCGAGCCGGCCCCGGGCAGCGCGATCCTGCGCCGCCAACGGGTCCGGGAGTCCGCCGCCCGCACCTACGCCCGCTCCTTCCCGATCGTGCCGGTCCGGGCGCACGGGATGACGGTCGAGGGGGCCGACGGCCGCCGCTACCTGGACTGCCTGTCCGGTGCGGGCACGCTGGCGCTGGGCCACAACCACCCCGTGGTGCTGGAGGCGATCCGCCGCACCCTGGACAGCGGGGCGCCGCTGCACCTGCTGGACCTGGCCACCGCCGAGAAGGACGACTTCACCACCGCGCTGCTGGAGAGCCTGCCCGCCGAGTTCGCCGCCCGCGCCCGGGTGCACTTCTGCGGCCCGGCCGGCACCGACGCGGTGGAGGCCGCGCTCAAGCTGATGCAGACCGCCACCGGCCGGCGGGGCGCGCTCGCCTTCACCGGCGGGTACCACGGGATGACCGCCGGCGCGCTGGCGGTGACCGGGAACGTCGCGGTCAAGGAGCCGCTGCCCGGCGGCGGCGAGGTGACCCGGCTGCCCTACCCGTACTCCTACCGCTGTCCGTTCGGGCTCGGCGGCCCGGCGGGGGAGCGGCTCGCGGCGGTCTACACCGAGCGGCTGCTGGACGACCCGGCGGGCGGCGTGGTGCGCCCGGCCGCGATGATCCTGGAGGCCGTGCAGGGCGAGGGCGGCGCGGTGCCGGCCCCGGACGGCTGGCTGCGCGAGATGCGCCGGATCACCACCGAGCGCGGCATCCCGCTGATCGTCGACGAGGTGCAGACGGGGGTCGGGCGCACCGGCGCGATGTGGGCGGTGCAGCACAGCGGGATCGTGCCGGACGCCATGGTGCTCTCCAAGGCGATCGGCGGCAGCCTGCCGCTGGCGGTGGTGGTCTACCGGGAGGAGTACGACGGCTGGCGGCCGGGCGCGCACACCGGGACCTTCCGCGGCAACACGCTGGCGATGGCGGCCGGCGCGGCCACCCTGCGGTACGTCGCCGAGCACCGGCTGGCCGACCGGGCCGAGCGGGTGGGCCGGTACCTGGCGGGCGAGCTGACGGCCCTGCAGTCCCGGCTCCCGGTGATCGGCGAGGTGCGCGGGCGGGGGCTGATGCTCGGCGTCGAGCTGGTGGACGCCGGGGCGGAGCCGGACGCCTGCGGCGCCCGCCCGGCGGATCCGGCGCTGGCGGTGCGGGTGCGCGAGGCCTGCCTGGCCCGCGGGCTGATCGTGGAGCTGGGCGGCCGGCACGACGCGGTGCTGCGCCTGCTGCCCCCGCTGACCATCACCGACGAGCAGGCCCGCGCGGTGGTCGAGCGGCTGGCCGAGGCCGTCGAGGCGGCGGTCGAGCCGCGGTGACCGCCGACCCCGCGGCGCCGGCCGGCGGCACCCCCGACCCCACGGCACTGGCCGGCGGCACGGCCGGCCCCGCCGCGCTGCGCCCGCTGCTGGAGACGGTGCTCACCGCCCTGGCCGCCGGCAGCGCGCGCCGCGGCGGCCCGCTCGCGGCCGGCGACCCCAAGGCGCTGGCCGCCGGGACGGCCCACGCCCTGCACGCACCGGAGGCCTCGCTGGCCACCCTCGCCGAACTGCTCGCGCACGGCGCCGCCGACCCGGCCGACCCCGCCTGCGCCGCGCACCTGCACTGCCCGCCGCTGGCCGTGGCGGTCGCCGCCGACCTGGCCGCGAGCGCGCTCAACCCCTCGCTGGACTCCTGGGACCAGGCCCCGGCCGCGACCGTGCTGGAGACCGAGCTGCTCGCCGAACTCGCCGCCCTGGTCGGCTACCAGCCGCAGCACGCGGCCGGCGTGCTCACCAGCGGCGGCACCGAGTCCAACCTGCTCGGCCTGATGCTGGCCCGGGACCGGGCCCTGCGCACCGCCGGCACCCGACCCGAGCTGGACGGCGTGGACCCGGCCCGCCGGCCGCGGATCTACGCCTCCCGGGCGGCCCACTTCTCGGTGCAGCGCGCCGCCGCGCTGCTGGGCCTGGGCGAGCGCGCGGTCGTCCCGGTCGCGGTGGACGAGGACCAGCGGCTGGACCCGGCCGCGCTGGCCGAGGCGCTGGCCGCCGGCCGGCGGGCGGGCCGGACCCCGGTCGCGGTGGTCGCCACCGCGGGGACCACCGACACCGGCGCCGTGGACCCGCTGCGCCGCTGCGCCGAGCTGGCCGCCGAGCACGGCTGCTGGCTGCACGTGGACGCGGCCTACGGCGGCGGCGCGCTGCTCTCCGAGCGGCTCGCCCCGCTGCTGGACGGGGTCGCGCTGGCCGACTCGGTCTCGCTGGACTGGCACAAGTTCGGCTGGCAGCCGGTCGCGGCCGGGGTCTTCCTGGTCCGGGAGGCGGCGAGCTACGCCCCGCTCGCCCGCCGGGCCGCCTACCTCAACCCGGTCGACGACGAAGAGGCCGGCTACCCCAGCCTGTTGGGCCGCTCGCTGCGGACCACCCGGCGGGCCGACGCGTTCAAGATCGCGGTCACCCTGCGCACCCTGGGCCGGGACGGGCTGGGCCGGCTGGTCGACCGCTGCCGCGCGCTGGCGCTGACCGCCGCCGACCTGGTGCGCCGGCACCCGGAGCTGGAGCTGCACCGCGAGCCGCTGCTGACCACCGTGCTGTTCCGGGCGCTGCCCGCCGATCCGGCGCGGGCGGACCGGTTCAACGCCGAGCTGCGCCGCCGGCTGCTGGCCGACGGCCGGGCGGTCCTGGGCCGCACTGAACTCCCGGCTCCCGCACCCGGCGTGACCGGGGGGCTGGTGCGGCTCAAACTGACCCTGCTCAATCCGCATACCACCGAGGCCGACCTGGCGGGCCTGCTGGCCGCGGTGGTCGCCACCGCCCGGGAACTGGACCGCCGATAAAGGTACAGCCGCGGGTCGGTCCGGCGGCCCGCGGAATGGAGGAAAGCACATGCGAGTGACGCTCCGTGAGGAATTGACCTGACGTTCCGTCAGGGAAATGTTCCGGCCAAGCGCAACGCCATATCCGGCCAACTGCCCGGTGCCACTTGCGCACCTCGGGAGCGCTGGCGATAACGTCGGGTAGTCGCCGCCACACCGGGAGCACACGGCTCCCAGGGACTAGCGGCACAAGGGGGCCCCGTCATGCGCAACCGCGGAATCGCGGTGGCTGCGGCATGTCGTAGCGATCGGGCGCGGCCGGTGACGGCCCCGGCGCCCGTGGTGTCCACCCCCGCCGGCGCGCCCTCGGTCGGCGCCGTCGATGAATTCGGTACCACGTTCCGATGAACGTCGGGCAATAGTCGCGCGGGGCGCGGAGCGCAATTCTGCGCCGCCCGCCGCGGACTGCCATTTCCTGCATTCTTCCGCACGCCGGTGCACGGCTGTGCGCATTTCCCGGAGCCGTCGGCCCGGGCCACATTCCCCGACCCGCTGCGAACACCTGCCGTGAACTCAGCCATGCGACGCGGAGGCCGCGTGATGAGCCAATCGCTCCTGAGCACCGAGCCGAGCCCCTACGAGGCTTTCCCCTTTTCCGACCGCTGCCGCCGGGTGTGGGACCGCGGCGACCACCTGTTGATCGGCGTGAGTCCCGGCAACAGCTACTTCAGCGCCCGAAGGATCGCCGAACTGGTCCGCTGGGGGCGGGAGTCCTTCGCCTCGGTGGACCTGGTCTACGCCGACCTGCACGTCGAGGCGCAGTACGAGGCGTTCGGCTACCCGGCCGAGCAGGCCCGCCGCCGGGCCGCCAAGGAGGTCAAGACCACCGCGCGCCGGATCGAGCGCGGGGTGGCCGAGGCGGGCCGGGAGGGGGTCGGGGTGCACGCACTCTCCGACTTCCTGCCGGACCGCGAGTACCGCCGCCTGCGCGAGCAGGTGGGCCGGGCGCTGCGCGAGGACCCGGAGTTCCGCGGCGCCGCCGAGGGGATGGCGCGCGGGTTCCTGGCCGGCCGGCTGGCGCCCGGGCAGTCGGCCACCGCCGAGCAGTTGGCGGCCGGGCTGCGCTACATCTGCGCCGAGCTGCCGTTCTTCCTGGACACCCCGCGGCTGCTCGACGTGGCCAGCTCGATCTCCTGCTACCACGTCGAACTCCCGCTGACGCCCGTGCTGTTCGGGCCCGGCGAGGGGCTGCGTGCCGAGCCCGAGCAGGGCTACGCGGTGGTGCGGCCGAGCCCCGCCGCCGCAGCCGCCTGACCATCAGTCACCCACCACTCCCAAGGAGCAGAGCCATCATGACCCTTGCCGAGCTGCCGGCCTTCCCTCTCTCGCGGCGCGGTGACGTGCTGCCGCCGGAGGCGGAGGAGCTGCGCGCCGAGCGGCCGATCACCAAGGTCCGCACCATGACCGGGGACGAGGCCTGGCTGGTGAGCAACTACGCGCTGGCCAAGCAGGTGCTGGAGGACCAGCGGTTCAGCCTCAAGGACACCGCCAACCCGGGGGTGCCGCGCCAGTACGCGCTGACCATCCCGCCGGAGGTGGTCAACAACATGGGCAACATCAACAGCGCCGGGCTGCGCAACGCCGTGATGAAGACCCTCTCGCCGCGCGCCGACCGGGAGTTGGCCGGGTGGCTGGAGGTGCAGGCGCACCGGCTGCTGGACCGGATCACCGAGCAGGGCGGTCCGGCCGAGCTGCGCGACGCCTTCACCGAGCCGTACTCGGCCGCGCTGCACTGCCGGCTGCTGGGGATCCCCACCGACGACTGGCGCCGGCTGATGGCCGGGATCGACGTGGCCTTCCTGACCAGCCCGCGCCCGTTCGAGGGGTCGAGCCCCAACTGGTACAAGGACCTGGGCTACATGGTCGACCGGCTGAACGACGACCCGACCGAGGGCCTGCTGGGGCGGTTCGCCGAGCTGCGCCGCTCGCCGGAGCTCTCGGACCGGGTGGGCGACGAGCTGCTGGCCACCGTCGCCCTGTCGCTGTTCGGCGCGGGCGCGGTCTCCACCTCGTCCTTCCTGCTGCACGCGATCATCATGCTGGCCCGGCAGCCCGAACTGGCCGAGCGGCTGCGCGCCGAGCCGGCGGTGATCGGCCGCGCGGTGGACGAGATGCTGCGGGTCAACCTGTCGATCGGCGACGCGCTGCCGCGGATCGCGCTGGCCGACGTGCGGGTGGGCGAGCAGCTGGTGCGGGCGGGCGAGCTGGTGCTGGTGCTGGTCGAGGGGGCCAACCACGACCCGGAGGTCTTCCCGCACCCGGAGCGGATCGACTTCGACCGTCCGAGCAACCCGCACCTGGCCTTCGGTGCGGGCCAGCACTTCTGCCCGGCCTCGGCGCTGGGGCGCACCCACGCGGAGATCGCGCTGACCGCGCTGGTCGAGCGGCTGCCCGGGCTGCGGCTGGCGATCCCGGTGGAGCAGCTGGCCTGGCGGCCCGGGTTCATCAAGCGGTTGCCGGAGCGGCTGCCGGTGCTCTGGTAGCGGGCCGGGGCCGGCCGGCGGCGGCCCGGGCGGTCGCTCAGGGCCGCCGCCGGGCCAGCAGGATGTCCCGGGTCAGCTCCCAGATCTGCGGGTCGCCCGCGACCAGCAGGCCGTCCTCGCCGCCGGGCGGATCGGCCCGGTAGGGGGAGCCGTCCAGCCGGGCCGAGACGCCACCGGTCTCGCGGACCAGCAGCGAGCCGGGGGCGTGGTCCCAGGGCAGGGTCCGCCAGTAGAGCAGGAAGTCGAGCTGGCCGTCGGCCACCAGCGGGTACTCCATCCCGGCCGATCGCCGACCCTCCGTCAGCTCGCCGAACGGCGGTATCCGGCTCTGCAGCCCGGGGAAGAGGCCGGGCTTGCGCAGATAGCGCTTGATCGAGCCGCGCCACTGCTCGGGGTCGGGGCCGGCGGGCGGCCGGGTGAGCCGCCGGCCGTCCCGCCAGGCGCCGGCGCCCAGCTCGGCCGCGTAGGAGGTGCGGGTCATCGGCTGCCAGATCCAGGCGGCCACCGCCTCGCCGTCGCGCACCAGCGAGGCCATCACGGCGAAGTCCGGGCGGCCGGCCACGAAGTTGGCGGTGCCGTCCACCGGGTCCACCAGCCAGCAGGCCGGCTCGTTGTGCAGCGCCCGGGCCAGCGTCGGGTCGGCGGCCACCGCCTCCTCGCCGACCACCGGGACCGGCAGCAGCTCCTGCAGCCGCCGGGCGATGATCCGCTCCGCCTCGCGGTCGGCCACGGTGACCATGTCGCCGGGGGCCTTCTCCATCACGTCACCCGCCGCGAGGGCGCGGAACCGCGGCTCGACGGCCTCGGCGGAGGCCTCGGTGAGGATCTCGGCCACCTTCTCCATGAGCACGCGGCTGCGCTCCCTTCGCTCGGCTACCACTCTCCCATGCCCGATGGGATGCGACCTGCGGCGACCTGCCCGCAGCCGCGCCCCGACCCGGGCGCGGCTGCGGACGGTGCCGACCCGGCCGCGCCGGGTGAGCGCGTCGACCCGGCGGCGGGCCCTAGAGCTGCCGCCGCTGCTGCAGCAGCCCCTCGTACTCGGCGCGCACCCGGCGGTCCAGGGCCAGGCCGAACTGGGCGTCGGCCACCGTGCGGGCCAGTGGGCGGATCCGGTTCAGCTGCTCCGTCAGGTGGGCGGCCTCGCCCGGCGGGAGCGGGGTGTCGGTGTGCAGTGCGCCGAGCAGCTGATCGCGGATCAGGCCGACGAAGACCTCCGCCACCGCGTCCGCGTGCTCCTGCGCCTTGCGGCTGGTGTCCAGCACGGCCGCGAGCGGGACGCCCTCGTCGAGCAGTGCCACGGTGGCGTCCAGCAGCCGCTTGCTGACGTGGGTGATGCCGTCGTCCGTCACCGTGATGTAGCCCTGGGCCAGGGACTCGACGGTGTTGGCCTCGGTCAACTGGTCACCGAAGGCCGCCTGCAGCTCGGCCCAGTCCAGCCGGACCGGCGTCTCGTCGGACCACGGCGAGGTGATCGCCTGCTCCAGGCCGATCAGCTCGGCCACGTCCTGGCCGCTCTCGCCGGCGCCGATCAGCTCGGCGATGCCGCCCAGGGTGTGCCCGCGCTCCAGCAGTTCGCCGATCAGCCGCAGCCGGGCCAGGTGGGCCGGGCCGTACCAGGCGATCCGGCCCGCCCGGCGCGGCGGTGGCAGCAGCTTGCGCTCGCGGTAGAAGCGCAGCGTGCGGGTGGTGATGCCGGCGGCCGCGGCCAGCTCCTCCACCCGGTACTCGCGGGCCGGCTCGTCCGGTGCTCCGTCGTCGATCTGCGCCACGCCGCCAGCATAGGACGCGACACCCCGGAATTCCGCCACTCCCGCCCCCTTACTAGAACCAGTGTCAACAGCTACTCTACCGACCATGCCAGTGATTACTGGCATGGTCGGACTCCTTTACGCTCACCCCCCGAGCCCCACCCTCCCGGCTCGCGCGCACCAGGAAGGATCCCGCGGATGGCAGAGCCAACCCCCACCCCGCGCAGCACCCCCCAGACCGAGGTCCCGCACGTGCGGGTGGCCGTGATCGGCTCCGGCTTCGGCGGGATCGGCGCGGGCGTGCGCCTGCGCCGGGCCGGGATCACCGACTTCGTGATCCTGGAGCGGGCCGACTCGGTCGGCGGCACCTGGCGCGACAACAGCTACCCCGGCTGCGCCTGCGACGTGCCCTCGCACCTGTACTCGTTCTCCTTCGCGCTCAACCCCGACTGGCCGCGCAGCTTCTCCGGCCAGGCCGAGATCCGCGCCTACCTGGAGCGGGTCACCGACACCTACGGCCTGCGCCCGCACCTGCGGCTGAACCACGAGGTCACCGAGACCCGTTGGGAGGCCGAGCACACCCGCTGGCGGATCACCACCAGCCGGGGCCAGTGGACCGCCGACGCCGTGGCCTCCGCGACCGGCCCGCTCGCCGACCCGGTGGTCCCGGACATCCCGGGCCTGGCCGAGTTCCCCGGGAAGGTCTTCCACTCCTCCCGCTGGGACCACGGGTACGACCTGACGGGCAAGAAGGTCGCGGTGATCGGCACCGGCGCCTCGGCGATCCAGATCGTTCCCGAGATCCAGCCCAAGGTGGGCCGGCTGACCGTCTTCCAGCGCACCCCCGCCTGGGTGCTGCCCAAGGCCGACCGGGAGATCAGCGCCCTGGAGAAGGCCGTCCACCGGGCCGTCCCGGCGACCACCGCGCTGCGCCGGGCCGTCCTGTTCGCCGTCCGCGAGCTGCAGGTGGACGCCTTCGTGCGCCGCCCGGGCGCGCTGCGGCTGGTCCAGAAGGTGGCCGAGAAGCACCTGGCCCGGCAGATCGCCGACCCGGCGCTGCGGGCGAAGCTGACCCCGGACTACCGGATCGGCTGCAAGCGGATCCTGCTCAGCCAGACCTACTACCCGGCGCTGGCCGCCCCCAACGCCGAGGTGGTCACCAGCGGCCTGCGCGAGGTGCGCGGCTCCACCCTGGTCGCCGCCGACGGCACCGAGACCGAGGCCGACGTCATCATCTTCGGCACCGGCTTCCACACCACCGACCTGCCCACCGCCCAGCACGTGTACGGCGTGGACGGGCAGCGCCTGTCGGACGTCTGGAAGGACGGCATGGAGGCGCTGCGCGGCTCCACCGTGCACGGCTTCCCCAACCTGTTCTTCGTGATCGGCCCCAACACCGGCCTCGGCAACAGCTCGATGATCCTGATGATCGAGTCCCAGCTGAACTACCTGGTCGACGCGCTCACCACGCTGCAGTCGGTCGGTGCCACCGCGCTGCAGCCCACCCCGCGGGCCCAGCGGCACTGGAACCAGCGCCTGCAGCACAGGATGGAGCGCACGGTGTGGACCACCGGCGGCTGCCGCAGCTGGTACCTGACCGAGGACGGCAAGAACACCACCCTGTGGCCCGGCTCCACCAGCGCCTTCCGCCGCGCCACCCGGCGGATCGACCTCGCCGAGTACGACCTGATCAAGCGTCAGCCCGCCGGCGCCGCCGCGCCCGCCGCCCAGGAGGTCTCCGCATGACCGGCGCGCCGCAGCACAACGCCAGGTTGCGCCACCGCTCCGCCGACGGCACCTGGCTGAACATCCAGACCTACGGCGACTCCGACAAGCCGATCGTGGTGCTGGCCCACGGCTGGACCTGCAACACCGCGTTCTGGGCCCCGGTGATCGAGCGCCTGGTGCCGGACCACTACGTGGTCGCCTACGACCAGCGCGGGCACGGTCGCAGCGACGTCCCGGTGAACCGCGAGCGGTACTCCACCAAGGCCCTGGCCGACGACCTGGAGGCCGTGCTCGGCCTCTGCGTCCAGGACCGCAGGGCCGTGCTGGTCGGCCACAGCATGGGCGGGATGACGATCATGGCGGCCGGCGGGCGCACCCGGGTCGCCGAGCGCACCGCCGCCGTGCTGCTGTGCAGCACCGGCCCGGCCGACCTGGTCGAGCAGGCGCTGGTGGCGCCGCCGAAGCTGCCGCGGGCGGTGCGCGCCTTCCTGACCCGGTCGATCCTCACGTCCCGGCTGCCGCTGGGGCCGATCACCCCGGTCGGCAAGGCGGTGCTCAAGTACGCGGTGATGGGCCGTCGGGCCGGCTCCGAGCAGGTGCAGGCCTGCGCCGAGATCGTGCACGCCTGCGCCACCGCCCCGCGGGCGCGCTGGGGCCGGGTGCTCACCGGACTCGACGTGCGCCCGGGCCTGACCATGATCGAGGCGCCCACCTCGATCGTCGTCGGCACCGCCGACAAGCTCACCCCGCCGCCGCACGCCCGGGCCATGCAGCGCGCCCTGCGCGCCGCCGACGGCCTGGTGGAACTGCCCGGCGTCGGCCACATGGCACCGTTGGAGGACCCGGACGCGGTGGCCGCCGAGATCCGACGCCTCGTCACCACCCACCTGACCGTCGAGAGGACTGATGCCGCATGACCGTTCCGCCGTTGCACTCCCAGGTGGTCGTCGTCACCGGAGCCGCCCGCGGGCTCGGCGCGCTGATGGCCCGCAGGCTCGCCGACCGCGGCGCCCGGGTGGCGCTGGTGGGCCTGGAGCCCGACCAGCTCAAGGAGGCCGCCGCGGCCTGCGGGCCGGACGCCAGTTGGTGGCAGGCGGACGTCACCGACCTCACCGAGCTGAGCGCGGCGGCGCAGGGCATCACGGAGAAGTACGGCCGGATCGACACGGTGGTGGCGAACGCCGGCATCGCGCTCGGCGGGCCGATGCTGGACAGCGACCCGGTGGCGTTCAGCCGGGTGATCGAGGTCAACCTGCTGGGCAGCGTCACCACCGCCCGTGCCTTCCTGCCCGCGCTGATCGAGTCGCACGGCTACCTGCTGCAGATCGCCTCGCTGGCCGCGCTCACCCCCGCGCCGCTGATGTCCGCCTACTGCGCCAGCAAGGCGGGTGTGGAGGCGTTCGCGCACTCGCTGCGGGCCGAGGTCGCCCACCAGGGCGTCAAGGTCGGCGTCGGCTACCTGAGCTGGACCGACACCGACATGGTGCGCGGCGCCGACCAGGACGAGGTGCTGCGCGAGATGCGGTCCAAGCTGCCCTGGCCGGCCAACCGCACCTACCCGATCGGCCCGGCGGTGGACCGCCTGGTGGCCGGGATCGGCCGCCGCTCGGCGCACGTCTACGCCCAGGCCTGGCTGCGCGGCATGCAGCCGGTCCGCTGGGCGCTGCCGCCGCTGATCGCCGCGGTCGGCTCGCGCGAGGTGGCCCGGCTGGCGCCGCGCCTGGCCGCCACCGCGGCCAGCCGGCTGCGCGCGGTGGGCGCCGGCGGTGCGGCGGACGAGGTGTCGCGCGGCACCCGTCACGGAGTCTGACGGGACGTCGGCCCGGGAAGTCGGCCCGGTCGACGTTCCAC
>NZ_JBHYKG010000145.1:0-20945 GCF_042741245.1 Kitasatospora sp. NPDC058965 | reverse complement strand
GAGCACGGGCTCCGCACCCCGACCGGGCTCGGTGGCGGTGGATCAGAACTGGGTGGTGACGGTCACGCCGCTGATGTCGGTCACGGCGTACAGGCTCAGGTACCGGTAGCCGGCCGTCGGGTTGGTGACGGTGAGGGTCTGGGTGGTGCCCGGGTTGGTCGAGGAGGCCGTGAAGGCGCTCGGCGAGGCCCAGGTGCTGTCGTTGTAGTACAGGTACGCGGTGCCGGTGCCGCCGGAGGTGGTGACCTTCAGCGTGCTGGTGCCGGCCGGCAGGTAGATGTACTTGTAGACCAGGTTGCCCGCGGTGGCGGCCTGGTCGGCCCGGGAGCAGTTCTGGCCCATCGCGTCGGTCCGGGCGTCGGTGCAGGTGGGCAGCGTGACCGGGGCGGTGGAGGTGATGACGGCCGAGGCGGGGGTGCTGGTCGACTTGCCGTTGCTGTCGGTCACGGTGAGCGCGACGGTGTAGGTGCCCGGCGCGGCGTAGGTGTGGGTCGGGTTCTGCACGTCGGCGGAGCTGCCGTCGCCGAAGGTCCAGTGCCAGGAGGTGATCCGGCCGGGGCCGGTCTGCACCGAGGTGTCGGTCAGGCTGACCGTGGCACCGCTGACCGACTGGGTGAAGAGCGCGGTCGGGCCCTGGGCGTAGCAGGCGCCGGCGGCGCAGGTGTTCAGCCACGCGTCGAAGTCGGCGTCCAGGCTGGTGCCGAGCGAGTTGTAGACCGCGTAGCCGCCGGTGTAGTCACCGGTGCGGAAGTGGCCGAGCATCGACTGCACCAGGTCGGGGTGCTTCTCGAACATGTACCGCACCGCGAGGTAGCCCCACGGGTAGGTGCGCGTCTGGTCCGCGTTGTCGTAGGTGCTCTGGAACAGCGTGCTGAGCTTGTAGGTGTGCTTGGCGGCCTCGGCCATCGCCTGGGTGTCGGTCTGGCCGCGGTAGGCGTAGGACTCGTACTCGGCGACGCCCTCGATCCACCAGATGTCGGGCACCGAGATCTCGGTCCCGAAGTTGCCCTTCATGTCGTAGATGTTGTCCAGGTAGTGCGTGTACTCGTGGTTGAGGTTCCACACGTTGGCGGGGAAGCTGTCGTTCCACGACTTGAGGTACATCACGGTGACCGGCCGGTTGTTCGGGTCGGTCGGGTCCATGACGGTCTGGCCGCCGTTGTTGGTGGAGTTGCCGAAGATGGCCCAGGAGTAGGTCAGGTAGTCGGCCTGGTTGGCGAAGATGCCCAGGGTGAGCGTGTTGCCGTAGGCGTTGACCGGGCCGCTGTCCTTGACCAGGTTGTGGAAGAAGCCGTCCTCGCCGCGCAGGCTGGTGCAGACGGCGTCGAGGTCGGCCGCGGAGAGCGACTCGGTCTGGATGGTGCGGTTGTCGCAGACCAGCTGGTGGGTCAGGACGGCGGCGGTGAGCTTGGCGGGCAGGTTGCACACGTCGTAGTACGAGCACTGGGCGGCGTCGAACTGGTTGGCGTTGTAGGCGACGTGCACGTAGAGCGGGCCGCCGGTGCCGGTGATCTGGGTCGCGTCGAGCACCTGCTTGACCAGCGGCTTGGCCACCGCCTCGACGGTGGCGCCGTCGCCGGCCATCCGGGCCAGGTCGTTGCCCGAGTTGACCTCCAGGTAGGAGTTGGCGGTGCCGAGCAGGTCCTTGTGCGCCTGGGTGAAGGCGGCCAGGGTGCTGACCAGGCTGGAGTCCGCGCCGAGCGCGGTGGTGAAGTCGGTGTTCCAGTTGCCGCGCCACAGCGGCGAGGAGAAGAGCGCGTTGACCGCGTCGACCATCTTCTGCGAGGCGTTGTAGCTGTTGGTGTAGCTGTTCAGCACCTGCTTGTAGACGCCGAGGTAGCTCGCCTGCAGGTTGGCGCTGTCGGTGAGGATCAGCACCTCCTTGAGGACCTGGCCGTTGGCGTCGGTGACGTCCGTCCAGTGCGCGCTCGCGAAGAAGGCGTCCAGGCCGGCCTTGGTGGCGTTGGACAGCGCGGCGGTGTAGGGGCCGACGGCGCCCGAGTTGTACGACTGGACGTAGTAGCCGGCCCGCAGGAACAGCACCAGCTGCAGGATGTTCGTCGAGTTGTCGCCGGTGTAGCCGGCGGCCAGGCCCTGGAAGGCGTTGGCGACGGCCAGCATCTGGGACTGCTGGAAGACGGCGCCCGCGTCGGTGCCGGTGACGTTGAACAGCGTGTTCACGCAGTCCAGCGTCGAGCCCTCGACGAAGGCGACCAGGTCGGCGCCGGTCCGGCTGCCGAAGTCGGCCGGGGTGCAGGTCTGGGCCGCGGTGGCGGCGGCCGCCGCGGTGGTCACCGGGCCGGGCGCGCCGGCCGGCTTCTTGACGGCGCGGGGCTTGATCTGCATGGCGGTGCCGGCCGGCTGACCCATCACCAGCTGGCCCAGCAGGGCCGGCGGCAGCGGAGCGGCGACCGGGGCGGAGTCCTCGGAGCCGGCGGCGACGGTGGCGCCGAGCGGCTTGGGGGCGACCGCCGCGGCGGCGACGGCGGGCACCGGCTTGGTGGCCTGGTGGCCGGCCGCGGCGGCGAGCGCCGGGGTCGGCAGCAGGGTCGCGGCGGTGGCACAACCGGCCACCAGTCCCGCGACGAGCGTGGGGAGTTGTATGCGCGTGCGCATGGGTGGTCGTCACTCCTGTGGGGGGAACGACCCGTTGAGCGTGTGGGGGGTCTCAACCGGGTCGGTGCGGACGAGAACTGGGGGGAATGACGTGAATCCTGACACAGAATGACAGTCAGAACAATGTCACAGTTCATATTGCTCCCCGCATTCGTTCGACCCCGCACGGCGAAGCCCGGGCAGCCGAAGGGCTGCCCGGGCTCCGCCGCATGACGTGGCGTCAGAACCGGTGTCCGCACCGCGGACCGGCGGCTCAGAACTGGGTGCTGACCGTCACCCCGCTGAAGTCGGTCACGGCGTACAGGCTCAGGTACCGGTAGCCGGCCGTCGGGTTGGTGACGGTGACGGTCTGCGTGGTGCCCGCGTTGGTGGAGGCCGCCGTGAACCGGCTCGGCGACGCCCAGGTCTTGTCGTCGTAGTACAGGTACGCGGTGCCGGTGCCGCCGGAGGTGGTGACCTTCAGCGTGCTGGTCCCGGCCGGCAGGTAGACGTACAGGTAGTCCAGCTCGCCGGCGGTCGCGGCCCGGCCCGGCCGGGAGCAGTTGCGGCCCAGCGCCTGGGCGCGGCTGTCGGTGCAGGCGGGCGGGGTCGCAGCGCCGATGCCCGCGGTCACGGTGGCCGAGGTCGCGGTGCTGTCGGACTTGCCGTTGCTGTCCACGGTGGTCAGCGCGACGGTGTAGGTGCCCGGCGCGGCGTAGCTGTGGCTGGGGTTGCGCTGGTCCGAGGAGCTGCCGTCGCCGAAGGTCCAGTGCCAGGAGGTGATCCGGCCCGGGCCGGTCTGCACCGAGGTGTCGGTCAGGCTGACCGTGGCACCGCTGACCGACTGGGTGAAGAGCGCGGTCGGGCCCTGGGCGTAGCAGGCACCGGCGGCGCAGGCGGTCAGCCAGGCGTCGAAGTCGGCGTCCAGGCTGGTGCCGAGCGAGGTGTAGACCGCGTAGCCGCCCGTGTAGTCACCGGCGCGGAAGTGGCCCAGCATGGCCTGCACGACATCGGGGTGCTTCTCGAACATGTACCGCACCGCGAGGTAGCCCCACGGGTAGGTGCGCACCGAGTCCGAGTTGTCGTAGGAGTTCTGGAAGATGGTGCTCAGCTTGTAGGTGTGGTTGGCCGCCTCGCCCATCGCCTGCTGGTCGCTCAGACCGCGGTAGCCGTACGACTCGTACTCGGCCACACCCTCGATCCACCAGATGTCCGGCACCGAGATCTCGGTGCCGAAGTTGCCCTTGGTGTCGTAGATGTTGTCCAGGTAGTGGGTGTACTCGTGGTTGAGGTTCCACACGTTGGCCGGGAAGCTGTCGTTCCACGACTTCTGGTACATCACGCAGACGGGCTGGTTGGCCGGGTCGGTCGGGTCCATCACGGTCTGACCGCCGTTGTCGGTCGAGTTGCCGAAGATGGCCCAGGAGTAGGTCAGGTAGTCGGCCCGGTTGGCGAAGACGCCGAGCTTGAGGGTCTTGCCGTACGGGTTGACCGGCCCGCTGTCCTTGACCAGGTGGTGGAAGTAGGTGTCCTCGCCGCGCAGGCTGGTGCAGACCGCGGCCAGGTCGGCGGCGGAGAGCGACTCGGTCAGGATGGTCCGGTTGTCGCAGACCAGCTGGTCCGGCAGCACCGCGGCGGTCAGCTTGGCCGGCAGGTCGCAGGTGTTGTAGTACGAGCACTGGCCGTTGTCGTACTGGTCGGCGTTGAACGCGGTGCCGACGTAGAGCGCGCCGGTGGCACCGGTGATCTGGATCGAGTCCAGCAACTGCTTCACCAGCGGCTTGGCCAGCGCCTCGACGGTGGCGCCGTCACCGGCCATCCGGGCCAGGTCGTTGCCCGCGTTGACGTCCAGGAACGAGTCCGAACCGCTCAGCAGGTCCTTGTGGTGGGCCGCGAAGGCGGCCACCGTGCGGACGGTCGAGGGGTCCTGGCCGATCGCCTTGACGAAGTCGGGGTTCCAGTTGCCGCGCCACAGCGGCGCCCAGAGCACCGAGTTGACCGCGCTCGCCATGTTCGGGAACGCGTTGTAGGTGTTGTCGTAGCCGTTGAGCACCTGGCGGTAGACGTCCAGGTAGTCGGCCTGCAGGTTGGCGCTGTCGGTCAGCACCAGGGCGTCGTAGAGCACTTGGCCGTTGGTGTCGTTGACGTCCCGCCAGTGCCGGCTGTCGAAGAACGCGTCCAGGCCGGACTTGGTGGCGCTGGACAGCGCGGCGTCGTAGGGGCCGACGGCGGCCGGGTTGTACGACTGGACGTAGTAGCCGGCCCGCAGGAACAGCTCCAACTGCCAGATGCCGGTGGAGTCGTCGCCGCCGTAGTGGGCCGCCAGGGCGCGGTAGGCCTTGGCCACGGCGAGCATCTGGGTCTCGTTGAAGACCGCGCCCGCGTCGGTGCCGGTCAGGTTGTACAGCGTGTTCATGCAGTCGGTGGTGGAGCCCTCGACGAAGGTGACGAGGGCCGCACCGGTGCGGCTGCCGAAGTCGGCGGCGGTGCAGGACTGGGCCGCCGCGCCCGCAGCTGCCCCGGCCTGGGCCTGGGCCTGGCTCTGGGCGGTCCTGGCCTGGACGGACTTGGCCTGGGCCCGGGTCTTCGCCGGGACGGGGGTGGTCTGCACCGCGGTGCCGGCCGGCTGCGCGAGCGCGGCCTGACCGAGCAGGACCGGGTCCAGCGCCGCGGCGGTCGGGGCGACCGCCTCGGAGCCGGCGGCCACCACGGGCCCGAAGGGCTTGGGGTCGGTGGAGGAGGCCCGCGCCGCCGCGGGACTGCTGGCCGGAGCGGCGGCGAAGGCGGGGGCGGGCAGCAGAGTGGCCGCCGTGGCACAGCCGGCGACCAGGCCGGCCATCAGGGGCAGGGATATACGCAGACGCACTGCTAAGTCCTTCTCCTGTGGGGGGAACTCACTGAGCATCGGCGAGGCGAGGGGGAGTTGACGTGCATCCTGTCACCGAATGGGCCTCAGAACAATGTCACAGTTCATATTCCATCAAGAGCGACCGAAATCCCACGGGCATACCGGTAGAAGATGGGGCAAATCGCCGACGCCGGGCCGCAGTCCTGCCCCCGCCACCACCCCGGACGGCGGGCATCGGCCCCTGCGGACGCCGGGCGGAGCCCCCTGGGGGGCTCCGCCCGCCCCGGACGCCGGATGCCGGCCGCTACGCCGCGGGGTACCGGCAGGCCACCAGCGCGGCAGCCGTGCGCGAGGCGCGGACACCGGCACCGGTAGGGACCGCGCATCACCCCATGGCCGCGATCCGGGCGAAGCGTTCGGGGTCGCGCAGGCCGACGCAGTCGTGCGCCCAGAAGGCGTCGGCGTAGACGAACGTGCCGGTCATCCACGGCTCGTAGGCCGACAGCCGTGCCACCTGGAAGGCCGGCCCGGGAATCCGCAACGAGGGGGAGCGCACGCCGCACCGGTCGGCCCGCTCGAAGCCCCGGGCACCGTAGTACGTCGGCGAGCCCTCCAGGACGACGAGCGGCACGCCGCGCGCGTCGGCCGCCGCCAGGGCCGCCGCCACCAGACGGGTGCCCACCCCCTGCCGCTGGTGGTCCGGGTGCACGCCGAGCGGGGAGAGGCTGACCACGTCCACCAACCGGGGTTGCGCGTCCAGCCGGCACGGGCTGAGCATCACGTGCCCGATCACCTCCCCCGCGGCAGCGGCCACCAGGGAGACCGTCCCGCCGCCGGCCCGCAGGGCCGCCACCAGACCGGGGACCCGCTCCGGGTCTCCGAACGCCGCCGCGTGCAGCTGCCGCACGGCCGCGTGGTCCTGCGACTGCTCGTCCCTGATCGCGTAGCCGACCCTCATGGTCGCCGGGCCGGGCCCTCCACGCCGAGCCACCCCAGGTACCAGTCCGCGAAGTCCGGGCCCGGCCGCAGACCGCCCCAGACCTGGTCGTCGAGCCAGACCTGGCCGGCGGCGGGCCCGGTGACGACCAGCCGGGAGAACTGGCCGCAGCCGCTCTCCCCGATCACCAGGCTGCCGGTCAGCGCGTACCCCGCGCGCCGGGGCCGGGCGGCGCTGTGCGGGAAGGGCGTGGCGAGGAACCCGGGCCGCAGGGCGTCGGCCCGCTCGCCGTGCAGCGCGGTCTCCTCGTCCGCCGGCTCCTCCAGCAGGCCGAGCACGCCGTGGTCCGGCCCCGCTCCCCCGTCGGCGACCTGCGTGACGAAGCTGCGGTAGGAGACCGGCAGCCGCACGCCGTGCCGCTGCTCGAACTCCCGGACCGCCTCCTCGCCGAGTGCGAGCCGCAGCCGGTACCCGTGGTCGGCGGCCCCGAACCGCTCGTGCCCGAAGTCGGCCGCCGCCAACGCCGCGACCCGCTCCCGCACCCGGGCGGTGTCCCAGTCCGCCACCCGGCGGTCCTCATCCATCGTCATGCCCGGAACGGTACTCGCACCGGGCCCGCGAACCGGCTACTTGACGTTCTGCAACTGCGCCTTCGCGGCGGCCAGGTCGGCCTGCGGGACGCCGAGCAGGACCTGCGGCGAGCCCTCGTCCTTCATCGGGCAGAACCGGGCGTCCTTCAGCGGCATGCTGACCAGCAGCACGCCCTCGTTGCGGCCGACGGCCAGCTGGTCGCCCGTGGTGCAGGTGGCGTTCGGCGCGATCGGCGGGGAGGAGAGCCAGGTGACCGGCAGGTAGACGCTGGCACCGGCGCGCAGCAGGGTGCCGTGGGCCCGGTCGGTGGCGAAGGTGCCCTGGCCCAGCACGCTGGTCACCAGCTTGCTGAACTGGGCCGTGTGGTCCGTCTCGACGTCGGCCGCGCCGTACATCACGCAGTCCTTGCCCAGGGTGTTGGTCAGCTTCACCACCGCGGTCCAGCGCGGGTCGGCGGAGTGGTCCAGGCCCACCAGCTCACCCTTGACGTCGCTCTCCTTCTCCGAGTTCCCGCACAGCGGCACGTCCGCCGGAACGGTGGCGGCCGTGGGCTGCGCGGTCGGCCGACCCGCGGTCGGGGCGGCCGACGCCGCCGTACCGGCGCCGGGGGCGGCACCGGAAGCGGCACCGGACGGGCTCGCCGAGGCCGCGGGCGCCGGGGCCGCGGTCTTCGACGTCTCGTCCGGCCCACAGGCCGTCAGTGTCAGGGCCGAGCAGGCCAGGGCAGCGAGGGCGGTGGCGAGCGAGCGGGTCTTCACGAGCGGTTCTCCTCTGTACGGGCGCCTGTACGTCCCCCGGTGGGCAGGCCCACCCCCATCCACGGTTCGAGCGGCCGGTGGCGTTGCACCGGCCGACGAGACGTGCGCCACAGCGGCGCCCACCGCCCGCCCCGGACCGCGTCGGATTCCGGGCCGGGCTGCGTGTGATACTCGTCGGTATTCCGACCAGGGAGTGGGTGGACAGTGGCCCCGGACAGCCCGCACGAGGTGCTGCGGATCCTCACCGAGCGCGCCGCGGCGGGCAGTCGGCCCGGGGCCCGGGCCGACCGGCACCGGGTGGCGCTGGCCGTCGAGGGCGGCGGGATGCGCGGCACCGTCTCGGCCGGCATGGCGCTCGCGCTGCAGGAGGCCGGGCTGCTGGACTCCTTCGACGCGGTCTACGGCGCCTCCGCCGGTGCGATCTCCGGCGCCTGGCTGCTCAGCGGCACGCCCGAGAAGCTGCGCGGCTGGGCCGAGCCCGCCTACGCCCGCGCGATGATCCGGCTGAGCAACCCGTGGCGCGGCCGCCCGGTCGTGGACATGCACCAGCTGGTCGAGCACCTCTACGTCCACGTGGCCCGGTTGGACTGCGACGCCGTGCTGGCCAACCCGATCACCCTGCACCCGCTGGCCACCGACGTGGCCACCGGCCTCGCCACCGACCTGCGCCCCCACCTCACCGGACCGGCCGAGCTGCGGCTGGCGCTGCGGGCCAGCGCGGCGCTGCCGATGCTGGCCGGCCCGCCGGTGGAGTTCGCCGGCCGGCGCTGGTTCGACGCGGGGCTGGCGGAGTCGATCCCGTTCCGCACCGCGCTGGAGCAGCGCGCCACCCACGTGCTGGTGCTCCGCTCCCGCCGCGCACCCGCGCCCACGGCCGACGCCCCCGACGCCGGCCCGTCCCGCGGCTCCCGCCTGGTGGCCCGCACCGTGCTGCGCCGCTACCCGGAGCCGCTGCGCACCGCCTACCTGGCCCGGGCCGAACGCCTGCTGGCCGACGACCGCCTGCTGGACGGGCCGCACCCCGCGGTGCTCTCGGTCCGCCCGGCCCCGGACAGCCCGCACGTGGGTCGGCTGGCCAAGGACGGCCCGCTGCTGGAGGCGGCCTTCGAGGCGGGCCGGGCGGCGGTGCGGGCGGCGCTGGCCGGCGCCGCGGTGCCGGCGGGGCCGCGCTGACGGCCCGTCCGTTCACCTGGTGAGATTCCGGAAACGCGGGCGCAACACGAAACGCTGCGGAAACACCGGCGTCCAGAACCGGAAACGCACGCGGGCAACACTGCCGCATGCTCCTCGCCTCCCCCACCTCCGGTCTCGACACCGGTGACACCGCCTGGCTGCTGGCCAGTACCGCGCTCGTGCTGCTGATGACCCCGGGCCTGGCCCTGTTCTACGGCGGCATGGTCCGCACCAAGAGCGTGCTCAACATGATCATGATGAGCTTCGTCTCGATCGCGGTGGTCACCGTGGTCTGGCTGACGGCCGGTTACACCCTGGCCTTCGGCAAGGACGCCGGCTACGGCCTGATCGGCAACCTGCACTACCTCGGCATGGCGCACCTGACGCCGGACTCGCTCACCGGGCACGTGCCGACCCTGCTGTTCGCCGCCTTCCAGCTCACCTTCGCCGTCATCACCGCCGCGCTGATCAGCGGCGCCATTGCGGACCGGGCCAAGTTCGGCTCCTGGGTGGCGTTCACCGCGATCTGGACGCTGCTGGTCTACGTGCCGGTCGCCCACTGGGTGTTCGCCCCCGACGGCTGGATCGCCGCCCACCTGGGCGCGCTGGACTACGCGGGCGGCACCGTGGTCGAGGTGGACAGCGGGGCCAGCGGGCTGGCGCTGGCCCTGGTGCTGGGCCCGCGGCTGGGCTTCCGCAAGGAGGCGATGCGCCCGCACAACCTGCCGCTGGTACTGCTCGGCGCGGGCCTGCTCTGGTTCGGCTGGTTCGGCTTCAACTCCGGCTCGGCGCTGGGTGCCAACGGCACGGCCGCGGCCGTGCTGCTGAACACCCAGGTGGCCGGCTGCACCGGACTGCTCGGCTGGCTGCTGGTGGAGAAGCGGCGCGACGGGCACGCCACCACGCTCGGCGCGGCCTCCGGGGCGGTGGCCGGCCTGGTCGCGATCACCCCGTCCTGCGGCAGCGTGGACCTGCTGGGCGCGCTGGTGATCGGCCTGGTCGCGGGCGTGGTCTGCTCGTACGCGGTGAGCTGGAAGTTCCGCTTCAACCTGGACGACTCGCTGGACGTGGTCGGCGTGCACTTCGTCGCGGGCGTACTCGGCACCGTGCTGATCGGCCTCTTCGCGACCGCCGCGATGACCGGGCACGTGCGCGGCCTGCTGCACGGCGGCTCGCTCGCGCTGACCGGGCGTCAGCTGGTCGCGGTGCTCGCCGTCGGTGCGTACGCCTTCGCGGTCAGCTACGGGATCGGCAAGGCGATCGAGAAGCTGATGGGCTTCCGCGCCCCGGCGGAGCACGAACTGACCGGGCTCGACCTCGCCGCGCACGCCGAGACCGCGTACGATCACGGCGTCCTGGGCCACGGTGCATCGGCCCAGCACGCCGTCTCGTTCCCCCACTCGCACTCCCAGGACAGGGCCGCCACCGCATGAAGCTGATCACCGCCGTCGTCAAGCCGTTCCGGCTGGACGAGGTCCGCACCGCCCTGCTCGACCTCGGTGTCACCGGACTGACCGTCACCGAGGCCAGCGGCTACGGCCGCCAGCGCGGGCACACCGAGGTCTACCGGGGCGCGGAGTACCAGATCGACCTGGTGCCCAAGGTCCGGATCGAGGTCGTGGTGGAGGACGACGACGCGGAGCCGGTGATCGAGGCGCTGGTCGCGGCGGCCCGCACCGGCAAGATCGGCGACGGCAAGATCTGGGCCGTGCCGGTGGACACGGTGGTCCGGGTCCGCACCGGCGAGCGCGGCCCGAGCGCCGTCTGACCACGCTCGGGACACGCCCCGGACCGGGCGCCGACCGCTGCTGCCGCTCGGCTAGGATGCCGATCATCCGACACCATGGGGGAACTGATGACGGGTCAGTGGCAGCAGCTCGGCGCCGAGGGCGGCATCGAGGCGTACGTCCATCGGCCGACCGGTGAGGTCCGCGGCGCGGTCGTGGTCTGCGCCGAGCTGTACGGGATCAACGACTACGTGCGCGGCATCTGCGCCGAGCTCGCGGAGCTCGGCTACCTGGCGGTCGTGCCCGACTTCTACTGGCGGGACGCCCGCCGCACCGCGCTCGGCTACTCGGCCGAGGAGCGCGAGGCGGGCCTGGTCCTGATGAAGGCGCTGGACCGCGACCAGCTGCTGGCCGACGCCGCCGAGGCCCTGGCGCTGGCCCGGTCCGGGGCCGGCGGCCACGGGGTCGCCTTCCTCGGGATGAGCATGGGCGGGCACATCGCGGTGCGCGCGGCCACCGAGCTGCGGTTCGAGCTGGCGGCGGTGTTCTACCCGGGCTGGCTGCTCAACTCCGGGATGCCGTTGGTCGGTCCCGTTCCGCCGCTGGAGCACGCCGAGCGGATCGCCGAGAACGGGGCGTTCTTCCTCGGGTTCTGCGGCGAGCTGGACCACATCCTGCCGCCGGCCGAGTGGCAGGCCGCCGAGCAGCGGCTGACCGCGGCCGGCGTCGCGCACGAGCTGGTCAGCTACCCCGGGGCCCGGCACGGCTTCGCCTGCGCCGACCGCCCGGCCGACTACGACGCGGCCGCCGCCGAGGACGCCTGGCAGCGGGTGCACCGCGCGCTGGCGGAGCGCCTCTAACGGCATCGGAACGGCGGCGTACCCGGCCGGGCGCCGCCGTCCCGTCGTGCGCACCGCCGTTCCGTCGTGCGCGCCGCCGCGCCCGTTGGTGGCCCGCCGCGCAGGGCGACCGCGCAGGGCAATGACTCGGGTCAACCGCGCAGCAGTTGCCCGATGAAGGCGCCGGCCAGCGCGCCCAGGGTGCCGATCACCATCACCCCGAGCACGATCTGGGTGATCCACACGGCTTCGGCCTCACGCTCGGCCTGGCTCTTGCGCATCGCCGCCACCCCTCTCCGCCACGGTCCCCCGCTCGCTGTCCTCGACAACGGGTGGACACCAGTCCTTTGTCCCGCGGAGATCTTGCGGAAACCTTCAGTGCCGCAAGGAGCCGGGGTGAACACCGGGAACCGAAAAGCCTGCGGACCACGTCCTACCGCTGCCATGCTTGACCTCCCTCGCCGTACATCGGAGGAAACAATGCAGCTGTCCGGACGTGCCCGACTGCCCCTGGCCGCAGGCGCGTTACTCGCGCTGGTCGCCGCCGTGGGGGCGAACGGGGACGCCGCCACGGCCGGGGCGCACCGCGCCGACCCGGCGCCGGTCCTGACCGGGGCGGGCACCACGGTCCGCCCGGCGGCGGACACCAGCTGCGACCCGTACGCCAGTCCCTACCCGCCCAGCGGCGACCTGAACGGCCGGACCGTCAAGGCGATCAAGGCACGCGGCGTACTCAATGCGGGGATCGACCTGAACGACTACCGCTGGGGGTACCGCGCCGCCGACGGCAAGCCGGCCGGGTTCGACATCGACATCGTGCACGCGATCGCCAAGGCGCTGCTCGGCGATCCGGACAAGGTGAACTGGGTGGCGCTGCCCAACAGCAAGCGGATCGGCGCGATCCAGAGCCAGCAGGTCGACCTGGTGGTCCACACGATGACCATCACCTGCGACCGGATGCAGCAGGTCGCCTTCTCCACCGTCTACTTCGTGGCCGGCCAGCGCGCCCTGGTGCCGAAGGTGGGCCACAGCGCGGGCGAGAGCGTCGACCAGGCGCTGTCCGGGCGCCGGGTCTGCGTCTCGTCGGGGTCCACGGCGGAGGACGAGCTGAAGAGCCGCTCGCACGGCGCGGCCTCGGTGCTGGCCATGACCAACGACCTGGACTGCCTGGTCAAGCTCCAACTGGGCCAGGTCGACGCCCTGCTGACGGACGACGCGGTGGCCGCCGGGATGGCCGCGCAGGATCCGCAGACCATGGTGGTGGGCAGCCAGATCACCCAGGAGCCGTACGGCATCGCGATGTCCCGGGACGCCCCCGACCTCGCCTCCTGGGTGAACCAGTTCCTGGAGGGCTACCGCCAGGGACCCTGGCAGAGCTCGTACGCCTACTGGCTCGGGCCCTACCTCGGCGGCAGCGCCAACCCGCCGGCCGCCAAGTACCACGGCTGACGGGCCGGCCGTCCGGCATCCAGCAGTCGGACGGCCGACGCACCGCGCACCACCGCTCCCTAGGCTGCCGTCATGTCACAGCCGGTACGCCTCGTCATCCAGATCACCACGCAGCCGGGCCGCGGCCGGGAGCAGGTCGACGCCTTCGAGCGCCTGGCTCCCCTGGTCCGGGCCGAGGACGGGTGCCTGCAGTACGACCTGCACCGGGCGGCCGGCGACCCGGACCGCTTCGTGCTGCTCGAACTGTGGTCCTCGCGCGAGGCGTTGGCCGCGCACGACGCCACCGCGCACATGGTCGCGGCGGACGCCGCCAGTCCCGCCTTCCGGGCCGGACCGGCCCGGGTGATCGAGCTGGCGGCCGATCCGGTGGCCTGAGCCCGGCGGCGTCCGGGCCCACCGGAGTCACCGCCCCGCGAACTGCCCCCGCAGGTGGGTGCCGTTGGCCACGATCGCCACGCCCGCCAGGGCGACGCCGCACAGCCCCTGCTCGATCTTCATCCACACCGGGTACGGGGCGGTCGCGATGACGAACACGATGGCCACGGCCACCAGCGGGGTCAGGAACCGCAGCCGCCGGTAGGCCCGGTAGGAGCCCTTGGAGGCCCGGTCGACCAGGAAGAAGGTGATCCCGGCACTGATCGCCACGCCGATCCCGCGCCCCCACATCGCCGAGGTGGTCGGCGAGTGGTCGTGCCGCACCAGTGCGATGGCCACCAACGTGAGGACGCTCAGGGCCAGGTAGCCGATCACCAGCAGCCGCACCGTACGGAAGGCCCGGACCGTCTCGGGGTGCGCCCCGTCGAACTGCATCGAAGTCATGATCCGTATCCTGCCCGAACGGTTGGCGTCCGGACAGTCTGATGCATCATCAACTCGGCATGACAACCGTCATGTGTGGCAGCCGCCCGTCCTGCGCGCGGCCCGCCCGCCCTACCCCGCGCCGGCCAGGCGTTTTCCGGCCTCGTCCGCCAGCGGGCTGCGCAGCTGCTCCAGCCGCCGCAGCGCCTCCCGCCAGGCGGTCCGCGCCTGCTCGCCGTCGCCCGCGTCGCGGTGGATGTCGCCGATGACCAGGTGGAGTTGCGCCACGTACAGCAGGTCGCCGAGTTCCGTGTAGATCTCCAGTGCCTGCCCGGCCGCGGCCAGCGCCTCGGGGTAGCGCCCGGCCAGGCGGCAGGTGATCGCCATGCTGTCCCAGGCGTCCGCCAGGCCGGAGCGGTAGTCGGACTCCCGGTGCAGTTCCAGCGCCTCGTTGATCAGCGCCAGCGCCGTCTCGTACTCCCCCAGGTAGCCGTGGCTGCGGCCGAGTGCGTCCGTCGAGCAGGCGATGCCGATCGGGTTTCCGGCCAGGCGGCTGTACTCCAGGGCTTTCTGATTGGCCGTCAGCTCCTCGCGGTGGCGCCCCTGGCCCTCGTACAGGTTGCCCAGGCTGTAGTGGGCGCGCCCCTGCCCGGCCGGGTCGCCCAGTTCGGCGCTGATCGCCAGCGCGGCCAGCAGTTGCTCCTCCTTCTCCCGGTCCGCGCCCAGCCGGCCCAGCGCCTGGGCCAGGTCCACCCGGGCCCGGGCCTCGCCGCTGCGGTCGCCGAGCCGGACGATCGCGGCCAGCGCCGCGCGCAGCGCGTCCACCAGGTCGTGGAAGCGCCCGGAGCGGTCCAGGAAGGTGGTCATCGACCAGGCCAACTGCCAGACGTGGGTGTCCAGTCCGGCGGCCCCGGCGCGTTCCTGGGCGGCCAGCAGGGCGGGGTGCTCGGCCTCGTACCAGGCCAGCGCCTCGTCCTCGGTGGCGAAGGCGACCGGTGCGGGGGGCTGCGGCGCGGGCGGCAGCTCGATCGGCGGGCGGGCCGGCTGGAGCAGCCGCTCCCCCGCGCAGGCGGTGTACAGGTAGTGGTCCACGATCAGCCGCCGGGTGGCCGCCACGCCGGCCGGGCCGTCCTCCCGTGCGCCCAGCTCGCCGGCGAAGGCGCGCAGCAGGTCGTGCGCGCCGAACCGGCCGCGGCCCGGCTCCTCCAGCAGGTGCAGGTCGGTCAGCTCCCGCAGCGCCTCGGCCGAGGGCGCGCCCAGCAGCGCGTCGCAGATCCCGCTCCCCAGGTGCGGCCCGCCGTGCTCGCCGAGTCGGCGGAACAGCAGTGCGGTCGGCGGAGTCAGCCGCTGGTAGGAGCCGGCCAGCACGGTGCGCACGCTGGCGGCCGGATCGCCCGCGTCCAGCGAACTGAGCAGCGTGCCGGCCTCGCCGAGCCGGTCGACGAACTCGCCGAGCGGCAGCCGGCGGGCGGTGGCCAGCCGGGCGGCCGCGATGTTCAGCGCCAGCGGCAGGCCGGCGCAGCGCTGCACCAGCTCGGGCAGCCGGTCGGCCTCGGCGGCCAGCCGCCCCCGGTCGAGCCGGCGGGTGAGCAGCCGTTCGGCGTCGGCGCCGGGGAGCAGGTCCAGCGGCAGTGGCCGGGCACCGTCCAGTGCGACCAGGCCGGTCAGCCGGTCCCGGCTGGTGACCACGGTCAGGCAGGCCGGCTCGCCGGGCAGCAGCGGGCGGACCTGGGCGGCGTCGCGGGCGTTGTCCAGCACCAGCAGGATCCGACGGCCCGTCAGCATGCTCCGGTAGAGGCCGAGTTGCTCGGCCGGGTCGGACGGGATCTCGCCCTGGCCGAGCCCGAGCGCCTGCAGGAAGCCACGCAGTGCCAGTTCGGGCGCCAGCGGTTCGCCGACGGGGTCGAAGCCGCGCAGGTCCACGTAGAGCCGCCCGTCGGGGAACCGGTCGGCCACCCGGTGCGCCCAGTGCACGGCCAGCGCCGTCTTGCCCACGCCGGCGGTACCGGTGACGGCGGCCAGCTGCCGGGTGGTCCCCACCTCGGACAGCACCCCGTCGAGCTCCGCGAGCTCCGCCGCTCGCCCCGTGAAGTACGCCGCCGCAGCCGGGAGTTGGCTGGGCACCCGGTGCTGCGGGCCGGGTGCCGGGCCGGGCGCCGGGCCGGGCGCCGGGGCCGGCCCGGGCGCAGCGGCGGTCAGCGCGCCGTCGCCGGCCAGGATCCGCGCGTGCAACTCGCGCACCGCCGCGGAGGGCGTCACCCCGAGCTCGGCGCGCAGCTCCCGGCGCAGCCGCTCGAACACCTCCAGTGCCTCCGCCTGCCGACCGGCCCCGTAGAGCGCGTGCATCAGGTGCGCGTGCAGGGTCTCCGCCCACGGGTGCGCGGCGACCAGGGGTGCCAGGTCCGCGGCCACCTGCCCGTAGGCCTGCAGCCGCAGCCGCACCTCGGCCAGCTCCTCCACGGCACGCAGCCGCGCCGCGCGCAGCCGTTCGGCCCCGGCCGCCTCCTGCACCCGGGCCGGCACCTCGGCCAGCGGCTCGCCCTGCCACAGCGCCAGCGCACCGGCCAGTTCCCGCTCCGCCTGGTCCGGGGCGCCGTCGGAGACGGCGGCCCGGGCGCGCCGGCAGGCTGCCTCGAAGTCGTGCAGGTCCAGCTCGCCGGGCCCGACCTCGATCAGGTACCCGTCCAGGGTGCGCCGGATCCGGCCGCCCTCCTCGGGTCCGAGCAGCCGGCGCAGCCGCATCACGTGGTTCTGCAGCGAGGCGGTGGCGGAGGCCGGCGGGTCCTCGCCCCACAGGGCGGTGATCAGGCGCTCGCTGGTCACCCCGCGCCCGGCCTCGCCGAGCAGCACGGCGAGCAGGCCGCGGGTCATCGGCGCGCCGGCGGGCAGCTGCGCCCCGTCGTGCCAGACCGTGACCGGCCCGGGCGGCGGGAACGGCATCGCCCGGACCCCTCACTCCGCGCCGTGCCAGCGCGGATCCTACCGAACGGGTGGGGCTGCTGCGGCGGCAGAGACGACCGGCCGGTAGGCCCCGGCGGAGCGGCCCGCCCCGGGGGGCACCCCCGGTGGTGCGGCCGCCGTTTGCGGGGCCCGACCGCCGTACGACGCCTCGCCGTCGGCCACCGCGCCGACCTCACGGTCTTCCCGCAGGACCCGCTCACCGTGCCCGACACCGAGCCGGCCGAACTCCCGCTCCTGCTCGCCGTGCTGGCCGGGCGGCCGACCCACCGGGCCGCCGGGCCGCAGGAGCGGCCGGGGCGGGCCCGCGGAACCGGGCGGCCATGATCGTCGCCTACGATCATGCGGTCGTACCGGCCCTACGAGATCAAGAGACCCTCAGATGAGAAAACTGGCC
This sequence comes from Kitasatospora sp. NPDC058965, assembly GCF_042741245.1. Taxonomy (NCBI): domain Bacteria; kingdom Bacillati; phylum Actinomycetota; class Actinomycetes; order Kitasatosporales; family Streptomycetaceae; genus Kitasatospora; species Kitasatospora sp. NPDC058965. Next base: position 3,875 of record NZ_JBHYKG010000145.1, on the reverse strand, counting down.
CTGCTCGGGTTCATCGCCGTCTTCGCCGCCCTCGTCGTCGCGACCCTGGTGGGCAACGTCTTCGGCGTCGACGACGGGAGCCGGCTGCTGCTGACCGTGCTCGAGTTCCTGGTCATGGTGGTGGTCCTGGCCGTGGTCATGTCGGTGCTGCCGCGCCACCTGCAGCAGCGGGTGGCCGGGGCGCAGCCGACCTCGGCGATGATGCGGCGCCGCCTGGACGGGCTGATGACCGCGCTCGGCGCGCTCCCCGCACGCTCGGCCCGGGCGGACTTCGCGGCGCTGCGCAGCGGGCTGACCCTGTACGCCCGCGCGGTGCGGCTGGAGGGGATGCAGCCGTCGCTGGGCGTCCTGCTGCTGGACAAGCCGGGCACCGGCCCGGGCCGGGTGCGCTGGCTGGAGCACGGCACCGTGCAGAACCTGCAGACGCAGGTCGAGCTCGTGGAGGTGACCGGCGTGCCGCCCACGCTGACCGCCCGCACCTTCAAGGCCACCAGCACGGTCTGGCTGGGCCACGACCTCAACCTGCAGCTGACCCCGATGGACCTGGAGGTGCTGCGGCACGTGCTGGCCGAGGCCTGACCGGGCCCGGCCGCCCGTCACCGGGCCCGCGTCGCCGTGTCGCGGGCCCGGTCGACGGAGTCGGCACGGTTACGATTTGGACCCGCGCCGGACCACCGATCCGGCCAGCAGGTAGGCCACCACGGCCACGCCGTAGTCGAGCAGGACCTGGCTGATCCGGTTGTGCGTGGTGAAGATCCCCCTCGACCAGCCGGCCAGCCAGTTGGCCGCCTGTTCCACCCAGTGGACCACTGCGATCCCGGTGTTGGCCCTGGTCAGGTCCAGCACGATCCACACGTTGAGTATCACCACGGACACGGCGATCGCCGCCCGGATGGCACTGCTCAAGGTCTTCATGGCATCCGCCCTCGTTCCGCTCTCCCCGCTCGGACATCTTTCCGGGACGGCGGCCCGCAGCCACCCCCTAGACTCCCGTCCTCTCCCCGAACTGGGGTGGCAAACCGTTCGACTGATCAGCTGTCAGCTGATCGACTGCGGCCCGCCCGGCGCCCCGGCCGGTGGGCGCGGCCCTTGGCAGGAGCGCCTGGTCGGTGTACGAGCATGAGGAAGGTCACATGGTTCAGATGTGGCCGCAACAGTGGTTATAGTCTGACCGGCCGTCGCGCCTCCAGGCGCCACGGGGATCAGCAGGGGTGTGGCGGCGGCACCCCCCTACCCTCTCCGCGGCCGGGGCCGGTCCGGCGCTTTCGTGCTGTCAGGTCCCGGACGAGACGGCCCCGTGGATTCGGACCCTCTCGGAAGAGCAATAGAGATGACCCCCAACACCCACCGCCGCTGCGCCGCCCTCGTCGCAGTGGCCGCAGGCAGCGTGCTGCTGAGCGCCTGCGGTTCGGGCACCGGCTCGACCACCTCCCTGCACGACCAGCTCCCCGCCGCCATCCGCAAGGCCGGGGTGATCAAGGTCGGCGCCTCGTTCACCGCCGCCCCCGTCGTCTTCAAGAACTCCCAGGGCCAGCCGGACGGTCTGGACCCCGACCTGGCCGCGGCCCTGTCCAAGGAGCTCGGCGTCACCCTGCAGTTCCAGGACGTCGGCCCGTTCGCCAACGTGCTGCCGGGCCTGCTCTCCAAGCAGTACGACATCGGCATGTCCGGCATCACCGACACGCACGAGCGCGAGAACGGGCTGGACGCCGACGAGAAGCAGGTCAACGAGGGCAGCGACTTCGTGGACTACTTCATGGCCGGTGTCGGCATGGTCGTGCACAAGGGCAACCCGTCGGGCATCAACTCGCTGGACACCCTGTGCGGCAAGACGGTGGCCGTGAAGAAGGGCACCATCCACGACACCCTGGCCAACAACCAGCAGAACGTCTGCAACCGCACCGGCAACCCGCTGAAGATCCTCGAGGTGGACGCCGACACCTCGCTCCAGGACGACGTGCGCACCGGCAAGGCCGCCGCCTACCTCACCGACTACCCCAAGGCGCTCTTCCACGCCCAGACCGTGGACAACGGAGCGACCTTCCAGGTGGTCGGCCCGCAGCTGCAGCCGCGCCCGTACGGCATCGCGGTGCGCAAGAGCGACACCCAGCTGCGCGACGTGCTCTCCAAGGCGGTCGAGAAGCTGATCCTGAGCGGCGACTACGACGGGATCCTCAACAACCGCAAGCTGCAGGACGGCGCCATCCCGGCCGCCGTCATCAACGGCAGCGACTGATCCGGCGCCCGCAGGCCCGCAGGGTCGATCCCCTGCGGGCCTGCGGACGCGAACGGGGCCGGCCCGCAGGATCGCCTGCGGGCCGGCCCCGTCACCTCGCGGGACCGGTCAGAACCGGTCCAGCTCCATCACCTTGCTCCAGGCCGCCACGAAGTCCGTGACGAACTTCTTCTCGGCGTCGTCGCTCGCGTAGACCTCGGCCAGCGCGCGCAGCTCGGAGTTCGAGCCGAAGACCAGGTCGACCCGGGTGCCGGTCCACTTGACCTGCCCGTCGACCGAGCCCTCGAAGGTCTGCGAGTCCGCCGAGGTGGGCGCCCAGGTGGTGCCCAGGTCCAGCAGGTTGACGAAGAAGTCGTTCGTCAGCCGGCCGGGCCGGTCGGTCAGCACGCCGTGCGCCGACTGCTGGTGGTTGGCGCCCAGCACCCGCAGGCCGCCGACCAGCACGGTCATCTCCGGCGCGCTCAGCGTGAGCAGGTTGGCCTTGTCCAGCAGCAGGTACTCGGCCGGCAGCCGGGTGCCCTTGCCCAGGTAGTTGCGGAACCCGTCGGCGGCCGGCTCCAGCGGGGCGAAGGACTCCGCGTCGGTCAGCTCCTGGGTGGTGTCGCCGCGGCCCGGGGTGAACGGGACCGCGACCGTGAAGCCCGCGTCCTGGGCGGCCTTCTCCACGCCGGCCGCACCGGCCAGCACGATCAGGTCGGCCAGCGAGACCTGCTTGCCGCCCGCGGCGGCCGCGTTGAACGAGGCCTGGATGCCCTCCAGGGTGCGCAGCACGCCCGCGAGCTGGTCGGGCTCGTTGACCTCCCAGCCGCGCTGCGGCTCCAGCCGGATGCGGGCGCCGTTGGCGCCGCCGCGCTTGTCGCTGCCGCGGAAGGAGGAGGCGGCGGCCCAGGCGGTGGAGACCAGCTGGGCGACGGTCAGGCCGGCGCCGAGCACCTGCTCCTTGAGCGCGGCCACGTCCGCCTCGTCGATCAGCGGGTGGTCCACGGCCGGGACCGGGTCCTGCCAGATCAGCGTCTCGGCCGGCACCTCGGGGCCGAGGTAGCGGGCGATCGGGCCCATGTCGCGGTGGGTGAGCTTGAACCAGGCGCGGGCGAAGGCGTCGGCGAACTGGTCCGGGTGCTCCAGGAAGCGCTGCGAGATCGGCCCGTAGACCGGGTCCAGGCGCAGCGACAGGTCGGTGGTGAGCATGGTCGGCTGGTGGGTCTTGGCCGCGTCGTGCGCGTCCGGCACGGTGCCGGCGCCGGCGCCGTCCTTCGGCTTCCACTGGTGGGCGCCGGCCGGGCTCTTGGTGAGCTCCCACTCGTAGCCGAACAGGGTCTCGAAGAAGGTGTTGTCCCAGGCCTTCGGGGTCGGGGTCCAGGCGCCCTCCAGGCCGGAGGTGATCGCGTCACCGCCGACGCCGGTGCCGAACGAGGACTTCCAGCCCAGGCCCTGCTGCTCCAGCGGGGCGGCCTCGGGCTCCGCGCCGACGTGGTCGGCCGGGCCGGCGCCGTGGGTCTTGCCGAAGGTGTGGCCGCCGGCGATCAGCGCGACGGTCTCCTCGTCGTCCATCGCCATCCGGCGGAACGTCTCGCGGATGTCGCGGGCGGCGGCGATCGGGTCCGGGTTGCCGTTGGGGCCCTCGGGGTTGACGTAGATC
>NZ_JBHYKG010000144.1:12017-21023 GCF_042741245.1 Kitasatospora sp. NPDC058965 | reverse complement strand
AAACCCTGGGGGGGGGGGGATGGGGGGGGGGGGGCCGGGCTGGGGGGGGGGCCCCGGCCCGACCCCCCCCCCCCCCGCCGGGGGGGGCCGGGGGGGCGCGCGCCCCGGGGGCCCACCCGTGTCCGTCCCGGTCAGCGCCCGGTGCCGGCGGCCGCCAGGGCGGTGAGGATCCGGGCGGCGGAGGTGCCGAGACCGCCGGGGACCGGGATCCGGAAGGCGGCTGCGGCGGGCCCGCCGACCGCCGCCGCGGCCAGCCGGGCCCGGTGGGCGGCCGGCTGGTACTCGAACTCGGAGTCGTGGTACCGCGCCACCCCGCGGTGCCAGACGTGGATGCCGCTCATCCAGTTGCGCAGGTCGCCGACGTAGCCGTCGAGCTCCGCGCGCTGCTCCGGGTCGAGCGCGAAGTCCTCGTAGAGCTGCGGGAGTTCCAGCGCAGTCAGGTGCTCGAACTGGCGCATCCGGGAGGTCTGCAGATCGCTCACCACCCGCAGCGCGTGCTCCAGGTCGCAGTCGAGGAAGTGCTGCACCACCAGCACGGCGTTGTGCAGCTCGCCCTCGAACTGGACCTCCTTGCGGTAGGAGTGGAGGTCGTTGATCAGCCAGGCGTAGTCGGCGGCGGCGCGCTCGACGGCCTTGACGGTGCCGGACTCCCAGACCTCGGCGGGCGCGGTGCGCCGCCGGCCCCACCTGGTCAGGCTCATGGTCATGTCGGAACCGAAGGTGTCGCGGCGCATCTCGATGTAGTCCACCGGGTCCGGGATGCGGTTCTCGGCGCGGTTGGCGATCTCCCAGACCCAGCTCTCCAGCATCCGGTGGATGCCCGCGGCGAAGGCCTCGCGGCCCGCCCGGTCCATCGGCGCGGCGGTGCGGGCCCAGAGCTCGGCCAGGCCCTGCTCCAGCAGGCTGAGCGGCTCGGGGGTGGCGGTGACGTCGGCGACCGGGGTGAACCGGGCCAGCCGGTCCACGCAGGCGCGGGCCCCGGCCGGGTCGGCGGGGTGGCCGTAGGCGATCGGGAACCAGTCGTCGGCGTAGGTACCCCAGATCAGCCACTCGGCGGAGAGCTCCAACTCCGCCGGGGTGGCGTCCGGATCGATGCCGGCCGAGCAGAGGGCCAGGTCGGCGGCGGCGAGCTTGCGCTCGTCCCAGACGCCCGAGTCGGCCAGCCCGGGCCGCACGTCCAGGTAGCCCCGGTCGCGGGCCCAGGCGGCGCTGGCGCGGCGGACCGCCGCCAGGTGCGGGCTGAGCGCGGGGGTGAAGGGCTGGTACATCTCCGGCACCCGGTACTCGGGCACCGGCTGGTAGGGGACGTGGCTGAAGCTGCGCAGCACCCGGGGGTCGACCAGGCGGCGCAGGTCGGCGGCCGAGGTGCCGAGGCCCACCGGGGTCGCGGAGAACGAGGGGCCGGCCAGCCCCGCGCGGTCGTTCATGTAGCGGCTGGAGCGCAGGTGCCACTCGTGGCCGCCGGACTGCCAGTCCTGCAGGCCCTTGGCGTAGCCGAGCACCCGGGCCATCTCCGGGGCGCTGAGCCGGTGTTCGGCGAAGAGCGGGGGCAGCTCGGTGAAGAAGGTGTTCTCGAACTGGTGCAGCCGGCTGGTGAGCAGCTCGTTGACGGCGTCGGCGGCCTGCTGGGGGGAGTAGTCGAGGAAGGTCTCCAGCACCAGCACGCCGTTGCTCAGCTCGCCCTCGGTGCCGACCTCGCGCTGGTAGGAGAACAGGTCGTTGCGCAGGTGCACGCCGTCCGAGAAGGTGTCGCGCAGCACCCGCAGCGGGCGGCTGTGCGCGACCCGGGCGGGCACCTCGGCCCGGGCGGCGTACTCGACCAGGCCGGCCGACCAGGGGGCGCCGCCGACCTTGCGGCGCATCTCGATGTACTCCACCGGGTTGGCCACCCGGCCCTCGTTGATGTTGGAGAGCTCCCAGAGCGACTCGTTCAGCAGGTGCTCGGTGGACTCCCGGAACCGGGCCCGCCAGTCCATGGACATGTGCGGCACGGTGCGGGCCCACAGGTCGGCCAGGCCGGCCTCGACCGGGTTGGTCGGCTCGGGGAAGCCGTCCGCGAGGTCCATCGGCATGAAGAGCGGGAGCCGGTCCAGGTAGGCCTTGCCGCCGACCCGGTCCAGCGAGCGCTTGAAGGTCTCCAGGAAGTGGTCGTCGAAGAAGAAGACCCAGACGTACCAGTCGGTGACCAGGTCCAGCGCGGCGCTGTCGCAGTCCGGGTGGGTGTAGGCGCAGAGCAGCGCGTAGTCGTGGTCCTCCAGGTCCTGCAGGCCCCAGATGCCGGAGCCCTCCAGCATGCCCATCGCGCGCGCCCACGCCCTGGTGTGCTCCCGGGCCCCCTCCAGGTGCGGGTTGAGCCGGGCCGGGTGCGGCAGGTAGAAGTCGGGCAGCTGGAACGGTTGCGTGGTCACGGGAGCCCCCCAGGCAGAAGTCGACCGTCGATCTTCCTCAGTCTCAGTGGAAGATCGACGGCCGGTAAGACGCGCACGGCAGTGCGGGGGAGGCGTGCGGCTCGGGTGTGCGGAATCTTTCGAGTGAATGTCCGTCCGTTCGCCCGAGCGCCCGCGCTACTGACGATACGTCGCGAGGAACCGCCCGATCCGGCTGATCGCGGTCTCCAGCTCGTCCTTGCGGGGCAGCGTGACGAACCGGAAGTGGTCCGGGCGGGGCCAGTTGAAGCCGGTGCCCTGGACGATGTGGATCTTCTCACGGAGCAGCAGGTCCAGCACGAACTGCTCGTCGTCGTGGATCCGGTGCACCGCCGGGTCCAGCTTGGCGAAGGCGTAGAGCGCGCCCTTGGGCTTGACGCAGCTCACCCCGGGGATCTCGTTGAGGGCCCGCCAGACCACGTCGCGCTGCTCGGTCAGCCGGCCGTTGGGCAGCGTCAGGTCGTGGATCGACTGGTGGCCGCCGAGCGCCGCCTGCACCGCGTACTGCGCCGGGACGTTGGGGCACAGCCGCATGCCGGCCAGCATGGTCAGGCCCTCCAGGTAGTCCTTGGCGTGCTCCTTCGGGCCGGAGACCACCAGCCAGCCGCTGCGGAAGCCGGCCACCCGGTAGGCCTTGGAGAGGCCGTTGAAGGTGAGGGTGAGCACGTCGTCGGCGAGCGCGGCCAGGCAGTGGTGCTCGACGCCGTCGTAGAGGATCTTGTCGTAGATCTCGTCGGCCAGCACCATCAGCCCGTGCCGGCGGGCCAGGTCCAGGATCCCGGTGAGCAGTTCCTTCGGGTAGACCGCGCCGGTGGGGTTGTTGGGGTTGATCACCACGATCGCCTTGGTGCGGTGGGTGATCTTGGTGGCGATGTCGGCGAGGTCCGGGTACCAGTCGGCCTCCTCGTCGCACAGGTAGTGCACCGCCTTGCCGCCGGCGAGCCGGACCACCGCCGTCCAGAGCGGGAAGTCGGGGGCCGGGACCAGTACCTCGTCGCCGTCGTCGACCAGCGCCTGGACCGCCATCTGGATCAGTTCGGACGCCCCGTTGCCGAGGAAGACGTCGTCCACCCCGACCCCGGTGACACCGCGCTGCTGGTAGTACTGCACCACGGCGCGGCGGGCCGGCAGGATCCCGCGCGAGTCGCTGTAGCCGTGCGCGCTCGGCAGGTTGCGGATCATGTCCTGGATGATCTCCTCCGGCGCCTCGAAGCCGAACGGCGCCGGGTTGCCGGTGTTCAGCCGCAGCACGCTGTGCCCGGCCTCCTCCAGTGCGTTCGCCTGGTCGACCACCGGGCCGCGGATCTCGTAACACACGCCCGCGAGCTTGCTGGACTGTCGAAACTCCATTGGGTGCCTCCCGGCCCGAACCGTCCGTGTTGCTTTGTTCTACCAAGTAGGCACTTGGAAAGTCCAACCTATTGGCTATGCTGATGGCATGTCACGCCGAAGCTACGACCAGTACTGCGCGATCGCCCGGGCCCTGGACGCGGTCGGGGAGCGGTGGAGCCTCCTGATCGTCCGTGAGCTGCTGGGCGGTCCGCGCCGGTACACCGACCTGCACGCCGACCTGCCCGGGGTCAGCACGGACATCCTGGCCGCCCGGCTCAAGCAGCTGGAGGCCGAGGGGGTGGTGGAGCGCCGCCGGCTGGAGCGGCCGGCCAACGCCACGGTCTACGAGCTGACCGAGCACGGGCAGGCGCTGCGCCCGGTGGTGGCCGCCCTGGGCGACTGGGGGCTGGCCGTGCTGGGGGAGCAGCGGCCCACCGACGCGGTGCGCGAGCACTGGGTCACCGGCGCGGGCGCGCAGCTGCACTGAGCTGCGGGCCCGCTACGGCGCGCCGACCTCGGCCCGCAGCGCCGCGCTGATCCAGTCGTGCGCCGCCCCCATGGTCGGGCGCGGGTGCAACTGCCCCGCGAGCGACCAGTAGCGGGCCAGCAGGTCGTGCGCGCTCGGCCGCCCGGCCAGCTCGCGCCGGTAGCCGGCCGAGTCGGTCCGGCGCTCCGCCCGCGCGTACGCCGCCACGAACGCGCCCAGCGCCTCGGTCGGCGCGCCCGGCGCGGGCCGGTCCAGCTGGGCCAGCGCCAGCTCGTAGGCCTCGCCGGTGTCCCGGTACACCTGTTCCAGTCCCGGGCAGTCGTCCGGCTGCGGGCCGCGCACGGCGGCCGCGTAGCCCCGGTCCAGGGCGAGCCCGCGCAGCCGGGCGTAGGCGAGGGCCTGGGCCGGCGTCGGGTCGGTCGGCAGCTCCGGGACGGCGGCGTCGACGATCGCGCCCTTCAGCCGGGCGGGCAGGCGCAGCGGCAGGATCCGGTGCCAGAAGGCGGCGAACGCGTCCTGGCTGGGCTGCTCGCGCAGCGCCTCGCCGAGCACCAGCAGCTGGTCCGGCGCGCCGGCCAGGGCGGTCAGCGCGGCCTCGCGCCAGCGCAGCTCGGCGAGTTGGCGGGCCAGCTCGCGCCGCTGCCCGGCCAGCGCCTCGGCCAGCGGGAGCTCGCCGCGGGCCACCTCGGCGGCGCCGGCCAGCGACAGGCCCAGCGCCCGCAGGCCGCGCAGCTCGCGCAGCCGGGCCAGCGCGGGCCCGCCGTAGCGGCGGTGGCCGCCGGCGCTGCGCGCGGCCTCCGGGAGCAGGCCCTGGTCGGAGTAGAACCGCACGGTCTTGACGCTGACCCCGGCGAGCTCGGCGAGCACGCCGATGGTCAGGCTGGTCTCTCCCCCCGGGGGAGTTCCTCCGCTCACACCCCTGAGCATAGGCGCCGGGGCCCGCGGCGGACCCGCTAGTAACATCGGGGGGCCATGACTACTGCCACCCGCTTCACGAGTTACGTCGCTCTCGGGGACTCCTTCACCGAGGGCATGTGCGACGACCTGTTGCCCGACGGGCACTACCGGGGCTGGGCCGACCGGCTCGCCGAGGCCCTCGCGCGGGAGGTCGCCCCCGCCGACTTCCGGTACGCCAACCTGGCCGTGCGCGGCAAGCTGATCGGCCAGATCAGCGCCGAGCAGCTGGACCCGGCCGTGGCCCTGGGCGGCGAGCTGGTGACCCTGGCCGGCGGGCTCAACGACGTGCTCCGCCCGGGCTGCGAGATCGACCGGGTGGAGGCCCGGCTCGGGGAGGCCGTCGAACGGCTGCTCGCCACCGGTGCCACCGTGGTGCTCTTCACCAGCACCGACCCGACCCGCCGGATGGCCGGCAGTGCCCGGCTGATGCCCGCGATCCGGCGGCTGCGGGCCTTCGTCGAGCGGCTCGGCGAGCACCCCCGGGTGGCCGTGGTGGACCTGTTCACCGCGACCGTCTTCGACGACCGCCGGCTCTGGGCCGAGGACCGGCTGCACCTCTCGCCGGAGGGCCACCGCCGGGTCGCCGAGGCGGTGCGCCAGGCGCTCGGCCGCGAGGCCGCCTTCGACTGGCGCGCCCCGCTGCCGCCCGCCGCGCCGGTCGGCCGGCTCGCCCGGGTCGGTGCCGACCTGCACTGGCTGCGGGTGCACGTCGGGCCGTGGCTGGTGCGGCGGCTGACCGGGCGCTCGTCCGGGGACGGGCGCCCGCCCAAGCGGGCCGAGTTGACCCCGTACCAGCCCTGACGGGTTCAGTCCTGAAGGGTTCAGTCCTGAAGGGTTCAGTCCTGAAGGGTTCAGTCCTGAAGGGTGATGCGGATCCCGACCGTGCCGTCGGTGCCGCGGCGCAGCCGGCTGCCCAGCAGGGTCAGCCGGCCGACCAGCCCGTACTTGCGGGCCAGCAGCGTCCGGTAGCCGGCCGCGTCCACCAGTTCGGCGTGCGCCGGGACCGACCCGCCGGTCGGGTTGCCGCGCAGGTCGCACGGACCGACCAGCACCTCGGGCCGGCGCCGGATCCGCTTGACCTTCCAGCTGTCGGCCACCGTCCAGACGCCGAGCGAGTCGCCGTCGCGGACCACCCAGACCGGGGTGGGCACCGGCGTGCCGTCCTTCTTGTACGAGGTGACCAGCAGGTACTTTCCCGCACCCAGCCGTTCCAGCAGCGCCTCATCCATACCGGGACCCTACAACTGCCAGAATGCAGGGCGTACCCGCAAGGCAACTCTGGAGAAGGTGACCGGCTTCGTGACCACGCCAGCCGAAGAAGCAGTCGGGCGACGGATCGCCGAGGAACTCGGGGTCCGCGAAGGGCAGGTGAGGGCGGCTGTCGAGCTGCTGGACGGCGGTTCGACCGTCCCGTTCATCGCCCGCTACCGCAAGGAAGTCACCGGCGAGCTGGACGACGCCCAGCTGCGCACGCTGGAGGAGCGGCTGCGCTACCTGCGCGAGCTGGAGGAGCGCCGGGCCGCGGTGCTGGAGTCGATCGAGGCCCAGGGCAAGCTGGACGACGCGCTGCGCGCCCAGGTCCTGGCCGCCGACTCCAAGGCCCGGCTGGAGGACATCTACCTGCCGTTCAAGCCCAAGCGCCGGACCAAGGCGCAGACCGCCCGCGAGGCCGGTCTGGAGCCGCTGGCCGACACCCTGCTCGCCGACCCCGGCCAGGACCCGGCCGCGCTGGCGGCGGGCTACCTGAACGAGCAGGTGGCCGACGCCGCCGCCGCCCTGGACGGCGCCCGGGCGATCCTGGTCGAGCGGTTCGGCGAGGACGCCGACCTGGTCGGCTCGCTGCGCGAGCGGATGTGGACCCGCGGCCGGGTGGTCGCCACGGTGCGGGCCGGCAAGGAGCAGGAGGGCGCCAAGTTCGCCGACTACTTCGACTTCGCCGAGCCCTACACCAAGCTCCCCTCGCACCGGATCCTGGCCATGCTGCGCGGTGAGAAGGAGGAGGTGCTGGACCTCGAACTCTCGCCGCTGGACGGCGAGGAGGGCGGCGACCTGCCCGGCGAGAACGACTACGAGCAGCGGATCGCCGCCCGGTTCGGCATCGCCGACCGCGGCCGGCCCGCCGACAAGTGGCTGACCGACACGGTGCGCTGGGCCTGGCGCACCCGGATCCTGGTCCGGCTGGGCCTGGACCTGCGCGGCCGACTGCGCCAGGAGGCCGAGGACGAGGCGGTCCGGGTGTTCGCCGCCAACCTGCGCGACCTGCTGCTTGCCGCGCCGGCCGGCACCCGGGCAACCATGGGCCTGGACCCGGGCTTCCGCACCGGCGTCAAGGTCGCGGTGGTGGACGCCACCGGAAAGGTGGTCGCGCACGACACGATCTACCCGCACCAGCCGGCCAACAAGTGGGACGCCGCGCTGCACACCCTGGCGACGCTGGCGGCCACCCACCGGGTGGACCTGATCGCGATCGGCAACGGCACCGCCTCGCGGGAGACCGACAAGCTGGCCGAGGACCTGATCAAGCGCCACCCGGAGCTGAAGCTGACCAAGGCGATCGTCTCCGAGGCCGGCGCCTCGGTCTACTCCGCCTCGGCCTTCGCCTCCCAGGAGCTGCCGGAGCTCAACGTCTCGATCCGCGGCGCGGTCTCGATCGCCCGCCGGCTGCAGGACCCGCTGGCCGAGCTGGTGAAGATCGACCCCAAGTCGATCGGTGTCGGCCAGTACCAGCACGACCTGAGCGAGACCAAGCTGTCCCGCTCGCTGGACGCCGTGGTCGAGGACTGCGTGAACGCGGTCGGCGTGGACGTGAACACCGCCTCGGCCCCGCTGCTCACCCGGGTCTCCGGGGTGACCGCCACGCTGGCCGAGAACATCGTCGCGCACCGCGACGCCAACGGTCCGTTCCGCACCCGCCGGGCGCTCAAGGACGTGGCCCGGCTGGGCCCGAAGGCCTTCGAGCAGTGCGCCGGCTTCCTGCGGATCCCCGGGGGCGACGACCCGCTGGACGCCTCCTCGGTGCACCCCGAGGCCTACCCGGTGGTGCGCCGGATCCTGACCAGGACCGGGGGCACGGTCAAGGACCTGATCGGCAACGGCGCGGTGCTGCGCTCGCTCAAGCCGTCCGAGTTCGCCGACGAGACCTTCGGCATCCCGACCGTGACCGACATCCTGGGCGAGCTGGACAAGCCGGGCCGCGACCCGCGCCCGGCCTTCCGCACCGCCACCTTCAAGGAGGGCGTCGACACCATCGGCGACCTGGTGGTGGGCATGGTGCTGGAGGGGGTGGTCACCAACGTGGCCGCGTTCGGCGCCTTCGTGGACGTGGGCGTGCACCAGGACGGGCTGGTCCACGTGTCGGCGCTGTCCGCGCGGTTCGTCAAGGACCCGCGCGAGGTGGTGAAGCCGGGCGACGTGGTCACCTGCAAGGTGGTCTCGGTGGACGTGCAGCGCAAGCGGATCGGGCTGACCCTGCGGCTGGACGAGGAGACGCCCAGGGGCGGCTCCGGCGGCGGCCGGGACCGGGGCGAGCGCGGCGACCGGGGCGACCGGGGCGAGCGCGGGTCGCGGCCGCCCCGGCAGGACCGGCGCGGTGGCTCCGGTGGCTCCGGCGGCGCGGCCCCGGTGGTGAACAGCGCGATGGCGGACGCGCTGCGGCGGGCCGGGCTGGGCAAGTAGGCGGGCGCGGCACGTGGCCGGGCGCGGGGGGGGGGGGGGGGGCCCCCCCCCCCCCCCCCCCGGCCCCCCCCCCCCCCCCCCCCGGGCCCCCCCGGCCAGTAAGCCCCCCCCCCCGACAAAGCCCACCAC
>NZ_JBHYKG010000144.1:0-12007 GCF_042741245.1 Kitasatospora sp. NPDC058965 | reverse complement strand
GGCGGGCGGGGCTGGGGGCGGGGGGGGGGGCGGGGTGGGTTCCCCCCGCCCCCCGCGACGCGTTCAGACCCCGCGCTGCTCGGCGGCCAGCGCGATCAGTTCGGCCCGCCAGGACTCGTACGCCAGCAGCCCGGCGGCCTGCGCGACGGTGACCGGACGCACCTCGACCACCTCCTCGCCGTCCTCCGGGTTGGTCGGCGCCGAGTCCACCAGCACCTCGGCCCAGCCCCAGAGCCAGGCCTTCTCCGGGTGCGGCTGCCAGGGCCGGTACGGGGTCGGACGGTCCGTCACCGCGCGGTGCGCGCCCAGCCAGACCGGCTCGTCGAGCAGCCGGGCGCCGGCCTCCTCGCGCAGCTCGCGGACCAGGCAGTCGCGCACCGACTCGGCCGGCTCCCGGGTGCCGCCGGGCAGGAACCAGTGGTCCTTGGCGTCGCGGCACAGCACCACCCGGCCGTCCGGGGTGAACCCGATCAGGTGGATGTTGGTGATCAGTTCGTCCGGCGGCAGCGCCAGTTCGAACTGCGCGTCGATGCCGCCCCATTCCCAGCGCTGCGGGGCGAAGAGTGCGGGAAACCGGTCCTCCGGCTGGCTGCTGAGCTCAGTGGTTCGCGTCATCGGGTGATCCTAGTCCGCCCGGTGGCCGCCGCGTCGCGCGTGATCACCCACCGTGTCCGCACCGTATGATCCTGACGAAGTGTCAGAACGGGACGGCCGAGGCCAGGGAGACGGACGAGATGGCAGTGCTCTGCAGGCCGGCGACCGAGGTTCCGGAACACGTCCTCACCATGGACGACACCCTGGCGATCGCCCGCGACCTGCACCGGGACCACCCCGACCTGGAGTTGGTGCTGCGGCTGATCAGCCGCACCGGGGTGCGCAAGCGCCACCTGGTCCAGCCGGTCGAGCGGACGCTGCGCCACCCCGGCCTCGAGGCCCGCAACCAACTCTTCGTCAGCGAGGCGAAGAAGCGGGTGCCGCCGGTGGTCCGCCGGGCGCTGGACCACGCCGGGCTGCTGGCGCGCGAGATCGACCTGATCGTCTTCGTCTCCTGCACCGGCTTCACCATGCCCTCGCTGACCGCCTGGCTGATCAACGAGATGGGGTTCGACCCGCGCACCCGGCAGTTGCCGATCGCCCAGCTGGGCTGCGCGGCCGGCGGCGCGGCGGTGAACCGGGCGCACGACTTCTGCCAGGCCTACCCCGGGCGCCACGCGCTGGTGGTGGCCTGCGAGTTCTGCTCGCTCTGCTACCAGCCCACCGACCTCGGGGTGGGCCAGCTGCTGTCGAACGGCCTGTTCGGGGACGCGGTGGCGGCCGCCGTGGTGCGCGGCGAGGACGAGGGGTACGGGGTGCGGCTGGAGCGCAACGGCTCCTACCTGATCCCGGGCACCGAGGAGTGGATCTCCTACGCGGTGCGCCCCACCGGCTTCCACTTCCAGTTGGACAAGCGGGTGCCCGGCACCATGGAGCCGCTCGCGCCGGTGCTGGTCGAGCTGGCCGAGCAGCACGACTGGAAGGCGTCCCAACTCGACTTCTACGTGGTGCACGCGGGCGGCCCGCGGATCCTGGACGACCTGGGGACCTTCCTGGGGGTGCCGCCGGAGGCCTTCCGGCACAGCCGGGCCACCCTCACCGAGTACGGCAACATCGCCAGCGCCGTGGTGCTGGACGCGCTGGACCGGCTGTTCGCCGAGGGCCGCGCGCTGGACGAGCAGCGGGGCATCCTGGCCGGCTTCGGCCCGGGGATCACCGCCGAGCTGGCGCTGGGCAGTTGGACCGATCGCCGGCCCGGCCGGCTGAGTTGAGCGAGGGGTACCGATGGACCGACCTGCGGTCACCGAGTGGACCGTGGACCACCTGGACGAGCTGGCCCACGACCCGGTGATGGCCGACGCCCTGGGCCGGGCCGAGCTGGGCCTGGTCCGGCTGCCGCACGGCACCGGCGAGGCCTGGCTGGCCGGCAAGTACGCCGACGTCACCCGGTCGACCTCGGACGCCCGGTTCAGCCGGGCCGCGCTGCTGCACCGGGACGTCACCCGGCTGGCGCCCAACCCGATCCCGCTGCACGACGCGGTGGGCTTCGCCGACCCGCCGGAGCACGGCCGGCTGCGGCGCTCCGCCTCGCGCGCGTTCACCCAGCGGCGGATCGACCGACTGCGCCCGAGGTCGATCGAGTTGGCCAACCGGCTGCTGGACCGGATGGAGCGCGACGGCGCCCCGGCGGACCTGGTCGCCGCCCTGTACGCGCCGTTCGCGATGCACGGGATGAGCGAGCTGATGGGGATCCCGGAGGAGGACCGGGAGCGGGTGGTGCAGTGGGCGGGCCGGATCATCACCTCCGCGCAGCCGCCGGAGGCGAGCGAGCGGGCGAAGCGGGAGATCGAGGCCTACTTCGGCCGGTTGGCGGACCGGCGGCTGGCCGAGCCGCGGGACGACCTGCTCAGCCACCTGCTGGAGGGCGAGCGGGCCGGCGAGCTGACCCGCGAGGAGCTGGTGGCCTTCGCCGTGCTGATGCAGACCAGCGGGATGACCGCGGTGCGCCGCAACAGCTCCAGCATGGCGTACGCGCTGCTGACCCGGCCGGACCTGTGGCAGCGGCTGGTCGCCGAGCCGGCGCTGCTGCCGCAGGCGGTGGAGGAGCTGCTGCGCTGGGTGCCGCACCGCAACGCCGTCGGCCAGGCCCGGATCGCCACCGAGGACGTCGAGCTGGGCGGCGTGCTGGTGCGGGCGGGCGAGGCGGTGTACTCCTCGTACGTGGCGGCCAACCGGGACCCGGCGGTCTTCGAGCGGCCCGACGAGCTGGACTTCGACCGGCAGCCCAATCCGCACCTGGCCTTCGGGTACGGGCCGCACTACTGCGTCGGCGCGGCCTTCGCGCGGATGGAGACCCAGGTGATGCTGGGGGTGCTGACCGAGCGGTTCCCGCGGCTGCGCCTGGCCGTGCCGCGCGAGCAGGTGCCCTGGCAGCGGGGCGAGTTGATCCGCGGACCGCGCGAGCTGCCGGTGGCCTGGTGAGCGGGCTGGTGCTGCCGCCCGGCGCCGGGCGGCAGCTGGCCGGGCCGGCCCAGCACGTGACGTTCAAGATCACCGGGGAACGGAGCACCGTCGGCTCGCTCTTCGAGGTGGTGGTGCCGGTGGGCTTCGACGTGGGGGCGCACCGGCACGCCCGCGGCGAGGAGTTCTTCTACGTGCTGGAGGGGGAGGTGGACATGTTCGCCTTCGAGCCCGAGGTGCGCACCGCGGGCCGTTGGCAGCGGTGGCGCTCGGCGGCGGGCGAGACCGTGCACCGGGGGACGCCCGGCGCCCTGCTGCACGTCCCGCCCGGCTGCCCGCACGGCTTCGCCAACGCCGGTCCGGCCCCCGCCCGGCTGCTCTTCCAGGCCGCGCCGCCGCCGGACCACGAGCGCTACTTCGAGGAGCTGCTGGCGCTGCTGGCCGACGGCCCGCCGGCCGCGGACGCGGTGGACGAGTTGCGCCGGCGCTACGACATCGAGCAGCTCACCCCGCTGGAGCCGGGCACCCCGCTGCCGGTGGGGTAGCCCCCGGCAGGCGCCGACCGGCCGCCGGTACTCCCCATCGCCCCCGGGATGCGGCAGAGTGGGACCGATACTTACTCACGAGTAGGGAGCCGGCCGTGCCGCACACCCACGAGGTCACCAACCAGGTCCCGCTGCCGTACGGGCACAACACCGCCGAGGACCCGGCCGTGCTGGCCGCCCTGCACCGGGCGGGGGCCGGCTGGGCCGAGGCGGAGCTGCGCGAGCTCGGCGCGCTGGCCGGTACCGAGCAGGCGGCGGAGTGGGGCCGGCTGGCCAACGAGAACGAGCCGGTGCTGCGGACCCACGACCGGTTCGGCCACCGGATCGACGAGGTGGAGT
Source organism: Kitasatospora sp. NPDC058965 (assembly GCF_042741245.1). Lineage (NCBI taxonomy): Bacteria > Bacillati > Actinomycetota > Actinomycetes > Kitasatosporales > Streptomycetaceae > Kitasatospora > Kitasatospora sp. NPDC058965. The sequence goes on along the minus strand of NZ_JBHYKG010000144.1, from coordinate 8,129 downwards.
TCCACCCCGCCTGGCACCAGCTGATGACCGTGGCGGTCGAGCACGGCCTGCACGCGGCGCCCTGGCGCGACCCGCGGCCGGGCGCGCACACGGCCCGGGCCGCCAAGTTCTACCTGTGGAGCCAGGTGGAGGCCGGGCACGGCTGCCCGGTCTCGATGACCTACGCGGCGGTGCCGGCGCTGCGCGCCACGCCGGAGCTGGCCGACCGGCTGGAGCCGCTGCTGGCCTCCACCGTCTACGACTTCGGCCTGCGCGAGCCGCACGGCAAGCGCGGGCTGATCGCCGGCATGTCGATGACCGAGAAGCAGGGCGGCTCGGACGTGCGGGCCAACTCCACGGTCGCGCTGCCGGCCGGGGACGGCACCTACCACCTGACCGGCCACAAGTGGTTCACCTCCGCCCCGATGTCGGACGTCTTCCTGACGCTGGCCCAGGCCCCCGGCGGCCTGAGCTGCTTCGTGCTGCCCCGGGTGCTGCCGGACGGCACCCGCAACGCGCTGCGGATCCAGCGGCTCAAGGACAAGCTCGGCAACCGGTCCAACGCCTCGGCCGAGCTGGAGTACGAGGAGGCGGTCGGCTGGCTGGTCGGCGAGGAGGGGCGCGGGGTGCGGACCATCATCGAGATGGTCAACATGACCCGCCTCGACTGCACCCTGGGCGCCGCCGCCGCGATGCGCCTCGGGGTCCAGCGCGCCGTCCACCACGCCGACCACCGGCGGGCGTTCGGCACCGAGCTGGTGCACCAGCCGCTGATGCGCAACGTGCTGGCCGACCTCGCGGTGGAGTCGGAGGCGGCCACCACCGTCGCGCTGCGGCTGGCCGAGGCCACCGACCGCTCGCTGGCCGGCGACCAGGGCGAGGCCGACTTCCGCCGGCTGGCGCTGGCGGTGACCAAGTACTGGGTCTGCAAGCGCGGTCCGATGCACGCGGCGGAGGCGCTGGAGTGCCTGGGCGGCAACGGCTACGTGGAGGAGTCCGGGATGCCGCGGCTGTACCGCGAGGCGCCGCTGGTGTCGATCTGGGAGGGCTCGGGCAACGTGGCCGCACTGGACGCGCTGCGCGCGATGGCCCGCAGCCCGCAGTCGGTGCAGGCCTACTTCGCCGAACTGGACTCGGTCGCCGGCGCGGACCGCCGGCTCGACCGGGCGGTGGACGCGCTGCGCAAGGAGCTCGGCGACCTGACCGACGTCGAGTACCGCACCCGGCGGCTGGTGGAGCGGATGGCGGTCACACTGCAGGCCGCGCTGCTGGTGCGCCACTCGGTGCCGGCGGTGGCCGAGGCCTTCATCGCCTCGCGGGTGGCCGGCGACCACGGTGGCGCGTTCGGCACGCTGCCGGTGGGCGTCGACACCGAGACCGTCATCTCCCGGGCCCGGATGGCCGGTTGACGCGGAAAGGCGTCCGACCCGCCGGGTGGGGGCCGGCGGGCCGGAGTCGGTGGGGGAGTGACCTGCCGTCAGCCCGTGTACTTGGCGAAGACCTTGGCGAAGTCGTACGGCTGCTGCGGCACGTTGGTGCACTTGTAGAGCGCGCCGCCGGTGCAGGCGTTGGCGTCCCGGCTCATCTCCCAGAAGGCCAGCTCGCCGAGGTGGTGCTGCTGGGCGAAGGTGACCACCTGCTGGGCGGCGGCCAGGTCGAAGACCTGGTGGTCGTCGTTCTCGCCGATCATCGGGGTGACCCCGACCGCGGCCCAGAGCTGCGCGTCGGTCTTGGCCGGGTAGAGCGCCTTGAGCTGGTCGTGGGTGCTCTGGGCGGCCTGGACGGCGGCGGTGCCGTAGTTGGTGCCCGGGCGGCCGTAGTCCATCGCCATCACGTTGACCAGGTCCAGGTCGACCCCGGCGTTGACCGCGGACTTGACCACGTTCAGCCCGTCCGAGGTGAGGCCCTCGGGCAGCACCGGCAGGGTGAGCGAGACCTTCAGGCCCGGGTGGGCCTGCTGCAGCTTGGCCAGCGCGGCCGAACGGCGGTCGTTGGAGGCGGTGTCGGAGACCGCGGCGCCCTCGACGTCGAAGTCCACGTAGCTCAGGTTGTAGGCCTTGACCACCGCGTCGTACTCGGCGAAGAGCGAGTCCACCGTGCTGCAGGCGGCGGCCAGTTCGGTGCCGGAGGCACCGCCGAACGAGACCTTCACGTCACCGCCGGCGGCCCGGACGGCGTCGATCTGGTCCTTGGCCCAGGCCGCCCGCGGGTCGTAGGCGTTGAACCAACTGGCCTTGCAGCCGACGCTGGTGACGAAGGCCAGGGTGTACGACTTGATCCCGCTGCCGGCGCTGAAGGCGCTCAGCGTGGGGGTCGGCCAGGCGCCCATGTCCACGTACGGGGCGACCGGCATGGCGACCGAACCGGGCGCGGGCGTGGTCGAGGTGGGCGTCGGGGTCGGGGTGGGAGTCGGCGTGGGCGTCGGGGTCGGCGTGGGGGTGGGGGTGGGCGTGCCGCCGCCCCCGCCCGGCCCGCTGAGCACCACGTCGTCCGCCAGGAAGGTGCCCTGCCCGTACCAGCCGTGCAGGTACACCGTGACGCTGGTGGTGCTCGCCCCGGTGGTGAAGCTGCCGCTCAGCCGGCTCCACGAGGAGGCCGACGGGGTCCAGACCTGGGGGTCCGTCACCCCGGCGCCGGTGGCGCCCAGGTAGACGTAGTTGCCCTGGACCCAGGCGCTGAGCGCGTAGGTGGTGTTGGGCTGCACCGCGACGGTCTGGGTGCACTGCGCGGTGTCGCTGCCACTGGCCGCGCCCTGCAGCGCGCCGGTGCCCGCGTGCACGGGGGAGGAGACGGCCGAGTCGCCGGCCGAGCAGCTCCAGGAGCCGAGGCCGCTGTCGAACCCGCCGTTGGCCAGCAGGTTCGCGGTGTCCGCCTGTGCGCCCACCGCGAGCGCGGTCAGGCCGCCGGTGGCGAGCAGGGCGGCGCAGCCGAGCGAGAGGAGCCGGGCCCGCCGGGCGGCGGGACGGCGGTGGAGCGCGCGTGGCATGGGGGTGCCTTTCGACGTGCTGATCGTGGGGTGCACCAAAAATGGCCTAGACCAACTGGGCACGTCAAGGCTCGGCCCGTCCGCGAAGGCTGCGTTACGCCCCGCTTAAGGTCGCCGGCCCCGGGCGGGCGGCCCGATCCGTGCCGGACCGCCCGACCCCCCGTCAGACCGTCCGGTCCGCCCGCTCCATGACCCAGATCAGCTTGCGGCCGGTCTCGGCCGGCGCGGTGGCGGCCTCCTCGGCGACCCGGTCCAGCCGGTAGCCGAGCTTGCGCGGCACCGCGGCGCTGGCCGCGTTGGCCTCGTCGCAGTGGATCTCCACCCGGTCGACGTCGGGCAGCGCCAGGGCGGCCTCGGTGAGCGCGGCCGCCCCGTGGGTCGCGAGCGACCGGCCGGTGTGCTCCTTCGCCACCCAGTAGCCGATCTCCAGCGCGCCCGGGCCGATCCGCCGGTGCAGGCCGAACATGCCCAGCACGCTCGCGGGTTCGTCCCGGTGGCTGATCACGTACAGGAAGTCGGTGCGGTTCTCCCAGAGTTGCCAGCCGGCCTTGGTCATCTCGGTGCTGCGCGCGAGGCTCGGCACGTCCTTGGCCCAGGGCATCCACGGGCGCAGGTAGTCGATGTTGCGCACGATCACCGCGTTGACGACGGGTGCGTCGGCGAGCGTGCGGCGGCGCAGCAGGTAGCCGTCGGGCAGGTCGAGCAGCTCGGGGGGCGGGACGGCGGCCGGGGTGGGGGTCAGCGGCGCGGCGTTGACAGGGCCGTCGGCAGAGTCGTTCATGACAAGTATCATCTCAGCCGCACCGCCCCACCGACCAGCGAACGTGGCGACTGCTCAGAGCCGGACCAGGACCTCGTCGAGCTCCTTGCGGTGCAGGTCGGGCACCAGGGCGCCGTCCGCCGGATAGCCGACCGGGATCACGTAGGCGGCGCGCTCCTCCGCCGGGCGCTCGCAGACCTCGTTGAGGAACTTCATCGGGCTCGGGGTGTGGGTGAGGGTGGCCAGCCCCGCCTGGTGCAGGGCGGCCAGCAGCAGGCCGACCGCGATGCCGACCGACTCCTTGGTGTAGTACGGGCGCGGCGAGTGCGGGCCCTTGTGCACCTCGAAGACCACGATGACGGCCGGCGCGTCCTCCAGGAAGGGCTTGTGCCAGTCGGTGCCGATCGGTGCCAGGGCGGCCAGCCACTCCGGGGAGGCGCGGTGGGCGTAGAACTCGCGCTCCTCCGCCTCGGCCGCCTCGCGCAGGCGCCGCTTGCGCGCCGGATCGGTGACCAGCACGAAGCGCCAGGGCTGCACGTGCGCGCCGCTGGGCGCGGTGGCGGCGGTGCGGACCGCCCACTCCAGCACGCCCGGCGGGATCGGCCGCCGGGAGTAGTCGCGGACGGTGCGGCGCTGGGCCATCACCTGGTGGAAGCTCCGGGCGCGGTCCTCGGCCTGGTCGGCGGGAACCTGCATCGGGCGTAGCGGGACGGCGGGGTGGGTCGTCATACGCGGAGTATGACGACCTGCCCACTGGTCTAAACCTCCGTCAGGTCCGGCCGGGCCGCGGCCGGTCGGTGCGGGGTCAGAGTTCGGCCACCTTCCCGTCGGCGACCGCGATCCGCCGGTTGACCGAGACGGCGTCCAGCATCCGGCGGTCGTGGGTGACCAGCAGCAGCGTGCCGGTGTACGAGGCCAGCGCCTGCTCCAGCTGCTCGATCGCCGCCAGGTCCAGGTGGTTGGTCGGCTCGTCCAGCACCAGCAGGTTGACCCCGCGGGCCTGCAGCAGGGCCAGCGCGGCCCTGGTCCGCTCCCCGGGCGACAGGGTGTCGGCCGGGCGGAGCACGTGCACCGCCTTGAGCCCGAACTTGGCCAGCAGGGTCCGGACGTCGGCCGGGTTCAGCTCCGGCACCGCCAGGCCGAAGGCGGCCAGCAGGGTCTCCTGGCCGAGGAACAGCCCGCGCGCCTGGTCCACCTCGCCGATCACCACGCCGGAGCCGAGCGAGGCGTCGCCCGAGTCGAGGGCGAGCCGGCCGAGCAGCGCGGCCAGCAGGGTGGACTTGCCGGCCCCGTTGGCTCCGGTGATCGCGACCCGGTCCGCCCAGTCGATCTGCAGGTCCACCGGTCCGAAGGCGAACTCGCCGCGCCGCACGGCGGCCTGGCGCAGCGTCGCGACGACCGAGCCGGAGCGGGGTGCGACGGCGATCTCCATCCGCAGCTCCCACTCCTTGCGGGGCTCCTCGACCTCCTCCAGCCGCTCGATCATCCGCTGGGTCTGCTTGGCCTTGGCGGCCTGCTTCTCCGAGGAGGAGACCGCGGCGGCCTTGCGCATCCGGTCGTTGTCCGGGTTCTTCTTGAGCGCGTTGCGCACGCCCTTGTCCGCCCAGCCCTTCTGCATCCGGGCCCGGGCCTCCAGACCGGCCTTGGTGTCGGCGTACTCGTCGTACTCCTCGCGGGCGTGCCGGCGGGCCCGGGCGCGCTCCTCCAGGTAGGACTCGTAGCCGCCGCCGTACTGGTTGACCTGCTGCTGGTGCAGGTCCAGCTCCACCACCCGGGTCACCGTGCGGGCCAGGAACTCGCGGTCGTGGCTGATCAGCACGGTGCCCGCGCGCAGGCCCTGGACGAAGGCCTCCAGCCGCTCCAGGCCGTCCAGGTCGAGGTCGTTGGTCGGCTCGTCCAGCAGGAAGACGTCGTAGCGGGAGAGCAGCAGCGAGGCCAGGCCCGCGCGAGCCGCCTGGCCGCCGGACAGGCCGGTCATCGGCTGGTCCAGGCCGACCGCCAGGCCCAGCGAGTCGGCCACCTGCTCGGCACGCTCGTCCAGGTCCGCGCCGCCCAGGTCCAGCCAGCGCTCCAGGGCCTCCGCGTAGGCGTCGTCGGCCCCCGGGCGGCCCTCGACCAGGCCCTCGGTGGCCTCGTCCAGCGCGGCCTGGGCGGCGGCCACACCGGTGCGCCGGGCCAGGAAGTCGCGCACCGACTCGCCGGGGCGGCGGTCGGGCTCCTGGGGCAGGTGGCCCACGGTGGCGGTCGGCGGGCTGAGCGAGATCGCGCCGCCCTCCGGCTTGTCGAGGCCGGCCAGCAGGCGCAGCAGGGTGGACTTGCCCGCCCCGTTCACGCCGACCAGGCCGACCACCTCCCCGGGCGCGACCACCAGGTCCAGGCCGGCGAAGAGGGTGCGCTCGCCGTGGCCGGCGGCGAGGTCCTTGGTGACGAGAGTGGCGCTCATGATGGCTGAATCCTAGACGGCCCCGGAGAAAAACCCTTTGCGGCCGGGGAGGGGGGCTCGTACTCTCGAACCCGTTGCCCCTTTCTGAACGGAGAAGGCCGTTGCTCTACTGAGGTCCTGAGACACCGCTCCCGCGCTGGTTCTGTCGCGCGGTGTTGCAGAGCGTGCTCGCGATCTCGGTACGAGGCCTTTCGACGGTCCGTCGTTCCCGTTCGCCCCGTGCCCGTGCGGTGTCTCCCGTGTTGCTCGTTCCCGATCCCGGCAACCCCGCAGGAGGCCACCATGGCACCGACCACCCTCGCGATCCTCTGCACCGACCTCAGCTTCGAATGGCCCGACGGCAAGCCCGTGCTGGACCGCTTCCACCTGGGCATCGGCCCCGGCCGGACCGGTCTGATCGGCCTCAACGGGGCCGGCAAGTCGACCCTGCTCCGGCTGCTGGCCGGTGAGCTCACCCCGACCGGCGGCACCGTGCGGATCGGCGGCGAGGTCGGCTACCTGCCGCAGGACCTGGCCCTGGACACCGCGCTGCGGGTGGACGAGGCGCTCGGCATCCGGGCGCAGCGCGAAGCCCTGCACGCGATCGAGTCCGGGGACGCGGCCGAGCGGCACTTCACCGTGCTCGGCGACGACTGGGACGTGGAGGAGCGGGCCCGGGCCGCGCTGGACCGGCTCGGCCTGGCCAGGCTCGACCTGGACCGCACCATCGGCGAACTCTCCGGCGGCGAGGCGGTGCTGCTGCGGCTGGCCGCCGTGCTGCTGCGGCGCCCGGACGTGCTGCTGCTGGACGAGCCGACCAACAACCTGGACCGTGCCGCCCGGGACCGCCTGTACGAGGCGGTGTCGAGCTTCAACGGGGTCCTGCTGCTGGTCAGCCACGACCGCGAGCTGCTCCAGTACATGGACCAGATCGCGGACTTGCGGGACGGCGAAGTCACCCTCTACGGGGGAAACTTCGCCGACTACGAGAAGGCCCTGGCGGCCGAGCAGGAGGCCGCCGAGCGACTGGTGCGCAACGCCGAGGCCGACGTGCAGCGCCAGCAGCGCGACCTGTCCGAGGCCAACATCCGGCTGGCCCGCAGCGCCAGCTACGGCAAGAAGAAGTCGATCCAGCGCAACGACCCGAAGATCCTGGCGGGCGCGTTCAAGCGCAAGGCGGAGAACACCGCCGGGCGGGTGCGCGGCATGCACTCCGAGCGGCTGGCCGAGGCCAAGGAGCGGCTGGTCGCCGCGGAGGAGGCGTTCCGCGAGGACGCCGAGATCCGGATCGACCTGCCGCGCACCGAGGTGCCGGCCGGGCGCACCGTGCTGCGGACCGAGAACCTGCGGCTGACCACCGGCACGCCGGTCAAGCTGGAGCTGCGCGGGCCGGAGCGGATCGCCCTGGTCGGTCCGAACGGCGCCGGCAAGACCACCCTGCTGCGGACCGTCGCCGGTGAACTGCGCCCGCTGGAGGGCAGCCTGGAGTGCCCGGTGACGATCCGCTACCTGCCGCAGCGGCTCGACCTGCTGGACGACGCGCTGAGCGTGGTGGACAACGTCAAGGCGATGGCCCCGGGCATCGGCGACAACCTGGTCCGGGCGCGGCTGGCCCGGTTCCTGTTCCGCGGGGCGCGGGCCGAGCAGCCGGCCGGCACGCTGTCCGGCGGCGAGCGGTTCCGGGCCACGCTGGCGGCGCTGCTGCTGGCCGACCCGGCGCCGCAGCTGCTGCTGCTGGACGAGCCGAGCAACAACCTCGACCTGGCCAGCATGCGGCAGCTGACCGAGGCGCTGGAGTCCTACCGGGGCGCACTGGTGGTGGTCAGCCACGACCTGGAGTTCCTGCGCCGGCTGGGGCCGACCCGCTGGCTGCGGCTGGACGGGGAGGGCCTGCGGCAGGTCGACCCGGCGTGAGCGCGGCGGGCGGGGCCCGCCCCGGGGGGACGAACCACCCGCCCCGCCCCCCCCCGCCCCCGCCCATC
>NZ_JBHYKG010000143.1:0-21077 GCF_042741245.1 Kitasatospora sp. NPDC058965 | reverse complement strand
GTGCGGGGGCCGGCGGCGCATCGGCGGCGGGCTGCGGCGCGGCCGGGGCCGCGGTCGCCGGTGCGGGGGCCGGGCCGGTGCGGCGCTCCACGGCGCGGATCGCCTCGGTCAACGCGGCCAGGTCGGCGCTGCGCGAGGTGCGCGGCTCGGGCACGGCGGGCTCCCCGGCAGCGGTGTCGCCGGCCGGGTCGGGCGTCTGACTCACAGTTCGTTCCAGTCCTGATCAGGGTAGCGACGCACCGGCGCCGAGATGTCGTCCAGCGCACCGCGGATCTCATCAGGCAGGGTAAGCGCCTCCACCGACAGGGCCGACGTCAGCTGGGCCGCCGTGCGCGCCCCGACGACCGCGGCGGCCACCCCGGGCCGGTCGCGCACCCAGGACAGCGCCACCGCCAGCGGGCTGCTGGCCAGTCCGTCGGCGGCGGTGGCCACCGCGTCGACGATCCGGCGCGAGCGCTCGCCGAGGTAGGGCTGGACGAAGCCGGACAGGTAGGGCGAGGCGCCGCGGGAGTCCTGCGGCACCCCGTGCCGGTACTTGCCGGTGAGCACGCCGCGGCCCAGCGGCGAGGAGGCCAGCAGCCCGACCCCGGCGTCCCGGGCGGCCGGCAGCACCTCGCGCTCGATGCCGCGCTGCAGCAGCGAGTACTCCATCTGGGTCGAGGCGAGCGGCACCCGGCCGCCGCCGGAGCACTGCTGCCAGGCGGCGGCCTTGGCCAACTGCCAGCCGCAGAAGTCGGAGACGCCGACGTACCGGACCCGGCCGGAGGAGACCGCCAGGTCCAGTGCGTGCAGCGTCTCCTCGGTGGGGGTGTCGGGGTCGAAGGAGTGCACCTGCCACAGGTCCACGTAGTCGGTGCCGAGCCGGCGCAGCGAGGCGTCCAGGGCGGCCAGCAGGTGGCCGCGGGAGGCGTCGAAGCGGCGGGCGGAGTCGGGGACGCTGCCCGCCTTGGTGGCGATCACCAGCTCGGAGCGGGCCACCAGGCCGTCGTCGAGGAGCCGGGCCAGCAGGTACTCGGCGCCGCCGTCGGCGTACACGTCGGCGGTGTCCACCAGGGTGCCGCCGGCGTCCAGGAAGACCTTCAACTGCTCGGCCGCCTCGGCCACCTCGGTGTCCCGACCCCAGGTCATGGTGCCCAGGCCCAGCCGGGACACCCGCAGGCCGGTGCGGCCGAGCTGACGCTTCTCCATGCCCAAGGTCCCCCTCGATCGGTGACCCCGAGCCTAGTCACACGGACCGGCGATTGTGACGCGCGCCACGCCTACCGGTCAGTAGCACGGCGGTCGCCGCCGGGGCTACGGTGGCTGCCGGATCTCACGGACGAAAGGCGTGCGGGCATGCGACTCGGCATCAACCTCGGCTACTGGGGCCTCGGCCTGGACGCCGACAACATCGCGGTGGCCCAGGAGGCCGACCGGCTCGGCTACTCGGTCTGCTGGGCCGCGGAGGCCTACGGCTCGGACGCCGCCACGGTGCTCTCGTTCGTCGCGGCCAGGACCGAGCGGATCGACGTCGGCTCGGCCATCTTCCAGATCCCGGCCCGCACCCCGGCGATGACCGCGATGACCGCCGCCACCCTGGACACCCTCTCCGGCGGCCGGTTCCGGCTGGGCCTGGGCGTCTCCGGGCCGCAGGTGTCCGAGGGCTGGTACGGCGTCAGGTTCGACAAGCCGCTGGCCCGCACCCGGGAGTACGTGGAGATCGTCCGCAAGGCGATGACCCGCGAGCGGCTCAGCCACCAGGGCGCGAACTGGACCCTGCCGCTGCCCGGCGGCCCGGGCAAGGCGCTGAAGCTGACGGTGCATCCGGTGCGCGAGCGGATCCCGCTGTACATCGCGGCGATGGGCCCGAAGAACCTGGAGCTGACCGGCGAGATCGCCGACGGCTGGCTGGGGCTGTTCTTCGTGCCGGAGCAGGCCGAGCTCTCGCTGGCCCCGCTGCGCGCCGGGCGGGCGAAGGCCGGGCTGGAGCTCGACGGGTTCGACCTCTGCCCGACCGTCAACATCGCCGTGGGCGAGGACGTGGCGGCGGCCGCCGACGCGCAGCGGGACTACGTGGCGCTGTACATCGGCGGCATGGGCAGCAAGGAGAAGAACTTCTACAACCAGCTGGCCTGCCGGATGGGTTACGAGCAGGCGGCCGAGGAGGTCCAGCAGCGCTACCTGGCCGGCGACAAGAAGGGCGCGGCGGCCGCGGTGCCGCACGAGCTGATCGACGCCTGCTCGCTGCTCGGCCCCAAGGAGCGGATCGCCGACCGGATGCAGGCCTACGCCGCCGCCGGCGTGACCACGCTGACCCTGGCCCCCACCGGCTGGACCCGGGACGAGCGGCTCACCGCGCTGCGCACCGGGATCGAGGCGCTGGAGCTCGCCGGCCTGGCGTAGATGGCGCAGTCCGCGCGCACCCGGGCCGTTCCGGCGCTCCCGCCGCCCGGGACCCGGGAACGGCCCGCCCGCACCCCGTAGGCTTGGGGCATGCCCACACTGCTGTTGGTACGTCATGGCCGGTCGACTGCGAACTCCGGCGGGATCCTCGCCGGTTGGACCCCGGGCGTGGACCTGGACGAGACCGGGCGGGGGCAGGCCGAGCGGCTGGTCGAGCGACTGGCGGGGGTGCCGCTGGCCCGGGTGGTCAGCAGCCCGCTGGAGCGCTGCCGGCAGACCGTGGCCCCGCTGCTGGCGGCCCGCCCGGAGCTGGGCGGGCCGACCCTGGACGACCGGCTCGGCGAGTGCCACTACGGCGAGTGGACCGGCCGGCCGCTGGCCGAGCTGGCCAAGGAGCCGCTCTGGCGCACCGTGCAGGACCACGCCTCGGCCGCCGCGTTCCCCGGCGGCGAGTCGCTGCGCGCGCTGAGCCACCGCACGGTGGCCGCGGCCCGCGAGTGGGACGAGAAGATCGCCGCCGAGCACGGGCCCGACGCGGTCTGGCTCGCCGCCAGCCACGGCGACGTGATCAAGGCGATCGTGGCCGACGCGCTCGGCCTGCACCTGGACCACTTCCAGCGGATCAACGTCGACCCGGCCTCGGTGACCGTCATCCGCTACACCCCCCACCGCCCGTTCCTGCTGCGGATGGGCGACACCGGTGACCTGTCCGGCCTGGCCGCCGCACCGCCCGCCGGCGGCGACGCGGTGGTCGGCGGTTCCACCGGCAGCACGCCGTAGGGTGAAACCGGGCGCTGCGCCCGGCTTCACGTGACCACCCCCGTTCACCACACCCCGGAGCGAGACAGTGCCCCGACAGGTCTTCTTCTACGACCAGCCCGAGCGGTTCGTCGCCGGCACGGTCGGCCAGCCGGGCGCGCGCGCCTTCTACCTGCAGGCCAGCGCGCGCGGCCGGATCACCAGCGTGCTGCTGGAGAAGACCCAGGTGGCGGCGCTGGCCGAGCGGGTCGACGAGGTGCTGGACGAGGCGCTGCGGCGCAGCGGCGGCAAGGCGCCGATCCCGGCGGTGGCGCCGGTCGAGCTGGCCGACGCCGCACCGCTGGACCTGCCGCTGGAGCAGGAGTTCCGGGTCGGCACCATGGCACTGGCCTGGGACGCGGGGGACGGCTGCCTGGTGGTGGAGGCGCAGGCGCTGGTCGAGGGCGAGGAGGAGGACGAGGACGAGGAACTCGTCTTCGAGGACGACGAGAACGGCCCGGACATGCTGCGGGTGCGACTGACCGGTGCGATGGCCCGGGTCTTCGCCAAGCGCGCGCTGGACCTGGTCGCGGCCGGCCGCAAGCCCTGCCCGTTCTGCAACCTGCCGCTGGACCCGGAGGGCCACCTGTGCCCGCGTCAGAACGGGTACAAGCGCTGAACGCCGACCAGCGGTCCGAACCCGCCGAGGACCCGGCTGTCGACCCGGCCGAGGACTCCGGCGAGGAGGAGCACGGGATACCGGAGGTCGACCCGGCGGCGGCCGCCGCGCTGGCCGCCGACGTGCCCGCCGCGCTGGAGCTGCTGGCCGCCGGCGAGCTGACCGTGCTCGGGCAGCTGACCGAGGCCTCGAACGCCGCGCTCTACTGCACGGTGGAGCTGGCCGGGGTCTCGGCCGCCTGCGTCTACAAGCCGGTGCGCGGCGAGCGCCCGCTGTGGGACTTCCCGGACGGCACGCTGGCCGGGCGCGAGGTGGCCGCCTACGAGGTCTCCGCGGCCACCGGCTGGGCGCTGATCCCGCCCACCGTGCTGCGCGAGGGCCCGTTCGGCCCCGGCATGGCGCAGATCTGGGTCGAGCCGGACCCGCAGGCGGCCCCGCTGCTGGCGCTGCAGAGCCCGCGCGGCCCCGAGCCCGGCTGGCTGCCGGTCGTCGAGGCGGAGCTGGAGCAGGGCCGCCGCGCCCTGCTGGTGCACGCCGACGACGAGCGGCTGCGCCGGCTCGCGGTGCTGGACGCGGTGCTGAACAACGCCGACCGCAAGGGCGGCCACCTGCTGCCGGCGGCCGACGGGCGGATCTACGGGATCGACCACGGCGTGACCTTCAACACCGAGGGCAAGCTGCGCACCCTGCTCTGGGGCTGGGCCCGCGAGCCGCTGACCGAGGAGGCGCGCCGGGTGCTGGACCGGCTGGCCGAGCAGCTGGCCGGTCCGCTCGGGGAGCGGCTGGCGCCGCACCTGACGGAGGCCGAGCTGACGGCGCTCTCGGACCGGGTCGCCGGGCTGCGCCGCACCGGCACCCACCCGGTGCCGTCCGAGGAGTGGCCCGCGATCCCCTGGCCGCCGGTCTGACGGCCGGCGCGGCCGCCGGGCGGGCCGTTCGGCGCAGCCGCTGGTCGGGCGCGTGTCGAGCACGTGTTTCGGCCGTTTCCGAACGACTGGTTAGCCTTTCAAATGATCGCGAGGTTAGAGTCCTGCCTATGCATGCCTGGCCAGCTTCCGAGGTTCCCGCCCTACCCGGTCAGGGACACCCTCTGCGAATCCACGACACCGCCACCGGCACGGTCCGTGAGGTCGTCCCCCAGGGTGACACCGCCCGCCTGTACGTCTGCGGCATCACCCCCTACGACGCCACCCACCTGGGCCACGCCGCCACCTACAACGCCTTCGACCTGGTCCAGCGCGTCTGGTTGGACAACGGTCGCCAGGTGCACTACGTGCAGAACGTGACCGACGTGGACGACCCGCTGCTCGAGCGCGCGGTGGCCACCGGGCAGGACTGGACCCAGCTGGCCGAGCGCGAGACGGCGCTCTTCCGCGAGGACATGACCGCGCTGCGGATCCTGCCCCCGGCCCAGTACGTCGGCGCGGTGGAGTCGATCCCGTGGATCGTCCCGCTGGTCCAGCGCCTGCTCGCCAGCGGCGCCGCCTACGAGCTGGACGGCGACATCTACTTCTCGGCCGCCGCCGACCCGCACTTCGGCGAGGTCTCCGGCCTGACCCGGGAGCAGATGCTGCCGGTCTTCGCCGAGCGCGGCGGCGACCCGGACCGCCCGGGCAAGCGCGACCCGCTGGACGCGCTGCTCTGGCTCTCGGCCCGCCCGGGCGAGCCCGCCTGGGACACCGAGCTGGGCCACGGCCGGCCCGGCTGGCACATCGAGTGCGTGGCGATCGCGCTGAAGTACCTGGACATGGGCTTCGACATCCAGGGCGGCGGCAGCGACCTGTCCTTCCCGCACCACGAGATGGGCGCCTCGCACGCCCAGGCGGCCACCGGCACCCACCCCTTCGCGCGGGCCTACGTGCACGCCGGCATGGTGGCGCTGGACGGCGAGAAGATGTCCAAGTCGCGCGGCAACCTGGTCTTCGTCTCGGCGCTGCGCCGCGAGGGCGTGGACCCGGCCGCGATCCGGCTCGCACTGCTCTCCCGGCACTACCGCGCGGACTGGGAGTGGACCAAGTCGGTGCTGGACGAGGCGCTGGAGCGGCTGGGCCGCTGGCGCGCCGCGGTCTCCCGGCCGGACGGCCCGTCGGCCGAGCGGATGCTCGCCGAGGTGCGGGCCGCGCTGGCCGAGGACCTGGACGCACCGGGCGCGCTGGCCGCGGTCGACCGCTGGGCGGCCGAGCAGGCCGACCGGGGCGGCAGCGACACCGGTGCGCCGGGGCTGGTCTCGCGCACCGTGGACGCGCTACTGGGCGTCGCCCTCTGAGGGCACCGGCCTGATCCGGGGTTCCCGCTGCTCGCCCTGCGGCAGCGGCGGGGCCCCGGCCTCCTTCGCCCGCTGGTTCGCCTCGGTGGCGCTGTCCAGGAAGCGCAACAGCTCCACCGGGAACGGCAGCACCAGGGTGGAGTTCTTCTCGGCCGCCACCTCCACCACCGTCTGGAGCAGTCGCAGCTGCAGCGCCGCCGGGGTCTCGGCCATGATCCGGGCCGCCTCGGAGAGCTGCTTGGAGGCCTGGAACTCGCCGTCGGCGGTGATGATCCGGGCCCGCCGCTCCCGGTCGGCCTCGGCCTGGCGGGCCATCGAGCGCTTCATCGACTCGGGCAGCGCCACGTCCTTGATCTCCACCCGGTCGATCTGGATCCCCCAGCCCAGCGCCGGGCTGTCCAGCATCAGCTCCAGGCCCTGGTTGATCGGCTCCCGGTTGGCGAGCAGGTCGTCCAGCTCGCTCTTGCCGATGATCGAGCGCAGCGAGGTCTGCGCCACCTGGAGCATGGCGAACTGGTAGTCCTGCACGTTGACGGTGGCCCGGACCGGGTCGACCACCTGGAAGTAGACCACCGCGTCGACCCGCACCGTGACGTTGTCGCGGGTGATGCCCTCCTGGGCCGGCACCGGCATGGTGACGATCTGCATGTTCACCCGGCGGATCCGGTCGGAGACCGGGTTGAGCAGCACCAGGCCCGGCTCGCGGACCTCGTCGCGCACCTTGCCGAAGCGGAACACCACCCCGCGCTGGAACTGCTGGACCACCCGCACGCCGGAGGCTGCCCAGACAGCCCCCACCGCGGCGATCGCCCCGATCGCCCCGAGCACCGCATCCAGGATCAACATGGCGTCACCTCGGCCACACCCGGCTCACCAGGCTATCCACCGTACTCCGGTGGGCGGTGCGGCGGACGGGTGCCGGGACGCCCGGCGGCCGATAAGTGGTCTAGACCCTTGACAGGACACGGTCCGGACCGGTGCACTGGACCCGGGCCGGTGACCGACGGCTGCCCGACGCCGGTCACCGGCCCGTCCGCGTGCGACGGTTGACGGTGGCTCAGCCCCGCGGACCGTCGGCGTTGTGGTCCTCGTCGGCGGCGTCGCCGGGCTCCCCGGTCCGGTCGTCCTGGTCCGGTGCGGTCTCCGGTGCGGTCTCCGGCTCGGCCTCGGCGGGCCCCGCCGGCTCGCCGCCGCCGCGCTCCACGATGGCCCGCCCGCCGGCCGGCTTCTCGCCCGCCGGGCCCTGGTTGTCCCGGCGGCGCAGGTAGCGCTCGAACTCCCGGGCGATCGCCTCGCCGCTGGCCTCCGGCAGCTCGGCCGTGTCCTGGGCCTCCTCCAGCTGCTGCACGTACTCCGCCACCTCGCTGTCCTCGGCGGCCAGCTGGTCCACGCCGAGCTGCCAGGCGCGGGCGTCCTCGGGCAGCTCGCCCGGCGGGATCCGCAGGTCCAGCAGGTCCTCCAGCTTGTTCAGCAGCGCCAGGGTGGCCTTCGGGTTGGGCGGCTGGGCCACGTAGTGCGGCACCGCGGCCCAGAGCGTCACGGCCGGCACCCCGGCGTGCGTGAAGGCCTCCTGGAGCACGCCGACGATGCCGGTCGGGCCCTCGTAGCGGCTCTCCTCCAGCTCCAGCCGGCGGGCCAGCTCGGCGTCCGAGGTGACCCCGCTGACCGGGACCGGGCGGGTGTGCGGGGTGTCACCGAGCAGCGCGCCGAGGATCACCACCAGCTCGACGCCGAGCTCGTGCGCGAGGCCGAGCAGCTCCTGGCAGAAGGAGCGCCAGCGCATGCTCGGCTCGATGCCGCGCACCAGCACCAGGTCCCGGGTCTTCGGCTCGGTCACCCGGACCACCGAGAGCCGGGTGGTCGGCCAGGTGATCCGGCGGACCCCGCCGTCCAGCCAGACGGTCGGCCGGTTCACCTGGAAGTCGTAGTAATCCTCCGCATCCAGGGCGGTGAACACCTTGCCGCCCCAGGTCTCGTCCAGATGGCCCACCGCCGTGGAGGCGGCATCGCCCGCGTCGTTCCAGCCCTCGAAGGCACAGACCATGACCGGGTCGATCAACTCGGGAACATCTTCCAGCTCGATCACCCAGCGTCTCCCTCCGCGTGTGGAACTCCGCGTTCCACGGACCCTACCTGCCCAGCCTACGGGCTTTGATGCGCCGCGTGAGCGGGGTTAGGCCAGGACCGCGCGCACCGCCGGAAGGTAGCCCCTGGCCTGGCCGTCGGCGGTGGGGTGGAAGGACTCCCACGGGTTCAGCAGCACGATGCCGGTGATCCACTCGCCGTTGGAGCCGGCGCAGACCCCGTGGCCGGCGAAGGCCGGACGCGGGTCCGCGAACTGCGCGCCGTGCGCCGTCGCCTGGCGCCGGATCAGGTCGTCCGTCTCGTCGGTGAGCCGGTTGAAGCGGGCCCGCCGGCTGTCGGTGCCGGTCCAGCAGGCGCCCGCCGGGTGCTCGGTCAGCAGGTCCGGGTAGCCGGTGACCAGCACCCGGGCGCCGGGCGCGGCCCGGTCGACCGCGTCGAGCAGCCGGTCGAGCCGCCCGGGCAGTTGGTCGTGCAGCAGCTCGGCCGAGTGGTCCAGGGCCCGGTTGCAGCGGTCCTCGGTGGTCAGCGGCTGCAGGCAGGCCAGCACCGCGTCCTCGAAGTCCAGGTCGTTGCCGCCCACGGTGAGCGTCACCGTGCCGGTGCCGGCCGGCAGGTGGGGGAGCTGACGGTCCAGCACCTGCTGGGTGTCGGCACCGTTGCAGGCCAGGTCGGTGAAGGCGGTGCCGGGGTGGGCGGCGGCCCAGAGCGCGGGGTAGGCGCGGCTGCTGCGGTGGCAGTCGCCGCTGGCCGCGTCGTAGGCACCGGCGGCCACCCCGGCGGCGTAGGAGTCGCCGAGCGCGGCGTAGCCGCCGGGGGCGGCCGCGGCCGGGGCGGCGGCCGGGAGGAGCAGCAGGGCGGCCGCCGCCAGCGCGGCGGTGACGGGACGGCGCGGGAGCCGGGCGAGCAGAGGCATCATGGTGGCGCATGGTAGTCGATCGGATGCACCGGGTGACCGAAGGTCAGGGCGTGTAAAGGTCAGGGCGTGTAGGTGAACGGCGTGGTGACGCTCAGCGCCGCGAAGCCGAGGCCGTCGAGGATCGGCCGGCTCTGGTCGGAGGCGTCCACCTGGAGGTAGCGGTAGCCGCGGTCCAGGGCCAGCCGCGCCCGGTGCGCCACCAGGGCGCGGTACAGGCCGCGCCCGCGCCAGTCGGGGTGGGTGCCGCCGCTCCACAGGCCGGCGAAGGAGACCCCCGGCAGCGTCTCCATCCGGGCCGCGCTGACCGGCCGCTCCCCGGCCATCGCCACCACCAGGGTGATCGTCTCCGGCGCCGCGGCCAGCTGGGCCAGCAGTCGCTCGGCCAGCCGTTCGGCGTTCTCGCCGAAGGCCAGGCCGTTCACCTCGGCCAGCAGCCGCACCGCCGTCTCGTCGGTCTCGGTGCGCAGGTGCACGCCCTCGGGCAGGCGGACCGGGACGGCCTGGGCGGCGGCCTCGGCGACCATCAGGGTCTCCGGCGGCTCCGCGGTGAAACCGGCCGCCAGCAGCCGGTCGGGCAGGTCGGCCGGCCGGTCGTGCCGGTAGTGCTTCCACTCGAACTCGCGCCCGCACGCGGTGAAGTAGGCGATCTGGTCGGCGATCGCGGCGTCCGCCCCGGCCTCGTCCAGGTCGGACCAGAGCACGGCGGACCAGCCCTGCGGTCCGCCGTCGTGGCGCACGAGGCGGTCGGTGCGGTGCACCACGGCGCCGGGACCGTCGGGGCCGGCCTCGCGGCGCAGTTCGCGGTCATAGGTCTCGAGTACGGCTGAGTCGTCCATCCGCGCAGTCCAGCACCGGTGCGGCGGCCCGGCAAGCGGTTTAGGGCCTCTCCGGCGACCCCTCGGCGCCGGCGGTGAGGGCGGCGAGCACGGCGGCGGTGTCGGTCAGGTCGGCCAGCACCGCGTCCGCGCCGGCCTCGGCCAGCTCCCGGGCCGGGACGGTGCCGGTGGCCACCGCCACGCAGCGGGCGCCGGCCGCCCGGGCGGTGGCCACGTCGCGCAGCGTGTCGCCGACGATCACCGCGTTGCGGCCCTGGTAGCGCCGGCCGAGCACCCGCTCGGCCCGGGCGAACGCGTGCGCGGGCAGGTCGCTGCGCTCGTAGGCGTCGTCCCCGTAGGCGCCCAGCCGCAGGTCCAGGTACTCGCTCAGGCCGAAGGCGCTCAGCTTGAGCAGCGCCAGCGCGGGCACGTTGCCGGTCAGCACCGACTGGCGCACGCCCGGCGCGGCCGCCACCGCAGCCAGGGCCTCCCGGGCGCCGGGCAGCGCGCCGCCCTCCGCGGCCAGCTCCGCGGCCCGGTCCTGGAGCTCGGCCACCACCAGGTCCATGAAGGTGTCCCGCAGTCCGTCGCCCGGGTCCAGGTCGTGCGCCCGCAGCGCCTCGGTGGCCGCGGCCAGCTCGGTGCGGCCGTCGAACCGCCAGCCGTCGGCCAGCTCCACCCCGGTGGCCCGGCGGAAGGCGGCCGCGTACGCCCGCCGGTTGACCGTGCCGCAGTCCAGCAGCGTGTGGTCGATGTCCCAGAGCACCAGCAGCGGTGTGGGCAGGTTGATGTTCAAGGACCCCTCCGATCTCCCCGGCTGCGGCCGCGCACCCGCGACCCCCCGTGCTCCGATCATCGCGCATATGCCAGCGGCCCACCGGCAACTCAGCCGAACACGCGCCCGGAAGTCGAGCCCCTAGACTTTGTGCGGGCCGCGACTGGCGAGGGTGGGCCACCACCGGGGAGCGGGCCGTCGAACCGGTGTGAGCGTCGACCGCCTGGGCGCCTCCATCAGCAACCGAGCTGAGGAGGAGTCGGATGAGGCTGCGTCAGGGCATGAACCCGCACCAGGGCGTGGGACCGGTGGTCCCGGTGGAGCCCGGGCGGTGGCCGGTGCGGGTGCTGAACGGCGAGCCGTCCCTGATCAACCTGCTGGACGCGCTGAACGCCTGGCAGTTGGTCAGCGAGGCCGCCGCGGTGGCCGGCCGCCCGGCCGCCGCCTCGTTCAAGCACCTCTCCCCGGCCGGGGCCGCGCTGGCCGGCGCGCTGGATCCGGGCACCGCCGCCCTGTACGGCGCGGGAGGCGCCCCCGGCCCGGTGACCGGCGCCTACCTGCGGGCCCGGGACGCCGACCCGAAGTCCTCCTACGGCGACCTCGCGGCCGTCTCGCACGAGGTGGACGAGGAGCTGGCCGAGCTGCTCCAGGGCCTGGTCTGCGACGGCATCGTGGCGCCGGGCTACGCGCCGGGGGCGGTGGCCCGGCTGGCCCGCAAGAAGGGCGGCCGGTTCCTGGTGCTGGCGGCCGACCCCGGCTACCGGCCGCCGCCGACCGAGACCCGCGAGGTCTTCGGCCTGCGGCTGACCCAGCAGCGCGACGCCGCCCCGGTCGGCCCCGAGCTGCTCGACCCGGTCACCGGCGAGCGGCCGGGCCCGGCCGGGCTGGCCGACGTGCTGCTCGGGCTGACGGTGCTGCGCTACACCCAGTCCAACTCGGTCTGCTACCTGCGCGACGGGGTGACGCTGGGGATCGGGGCTGGCCAGCAGTCCCGGGTGGACTGCACCCGGCTGGCCGGCGCCAAGACCGACACCTGGTGGCTGCGCCGCCACCCGGCGGTCCGGGCGATGGCGTTCCGCCCCGGGGTGCGCCGCCAGGAGCGGGTGAACTGGCGGGTGCGGTGCGTGGAGGGCGACCTGACCCCGGACGAGCAGGACCGGCTGGCCGCCGTGCTGACCGGGCCGGTGCCGGTGCTCACCGCCGCCGACCGGACCGCCTGGCTGGCCGGGCTGGACGGGGTGACCTTCGCCTCCGACGGCGCGCTGCCGTTCCGCGACAACGTCGACCACGCGCACCGCCACGGCGTGGCCCGGATCGTGGAGCCGGGCGGCTCGATCCGGTCCGGCGAGGTGGCCGACGCCTGCCGCGAGCACGGCATCACCCTGCTGCACACCGGCCTGCGGCTGTTCCACCACTGACCGGCGGTCAGGCCAGGTCGGCCAGCACCCGCGCGGTGTCCGCCGGGCGGGAGAACATCGGCCAGTGCCCGGTGGGCAGTTCGACCAGCTGCCAGGCGGGGTCGGCCATCCCGGCGAACCAGGGATGGCCGGCCCCGATCAGCGCGCGGACCCGGTCGAGCGGGAAGGAGCAGGTGACCAGCGCCTTCGGCAGCCGGGCGCCCGCGCCGGAGAGCCGCAGCGGCTGGCGCAGCGCGCCGAACGGGTGGTCGGTGGCCCGGGCGGCGACCGCGGCCAGCACCTCGGGCTCCAGACCCGCGAGCGAGGCGCCGCGCTCGGCCAGCTCCGGCCAGGACGGCATCGGGTACCGCCAGCCGTCCCGGACGGCGGCCTCGATCACCGCCCGCAGCTCGGGCGGGTTCTGCTCGATCGGGGCCAGGCCGTCCGGCACCGGGCCGCTGTCCAGGTAGACCACCCGGCGGATCCGCTCCGGCACCCGGTCGGCCGCCCCGGTCACCGGGGCACCGGCCCCGCTGTGCCCGACCAGCACCACCTCGCGCAGGTCGGCGTCGGCCAGCAGGCCGGTCAGGTCGGCGACGTGCCGCTCCAGGTCCACCTGCGGTCCGCCCTCGGCGGCCCGCTCGGCCAGGCCGGTCAGGGTGACCGCGTGCACCGCGTGCCCGTCCGCGCGCAGGGCCCGCGCCACCTCGTCCCAGGCCCAGCCGCCCAGCCAGTAGCCCGGCACCAACACGAACGTACTCATCGGAATTCCCTCCTCGGGTCAGCTGTTGCGACCTTAGGACCGGATCAGGCCAGATCCGGTCCGCAACCACAACGCCGCCGGGTGTGTCACACCCTGGACCTAAGGTGAGCGCATGACCTCTGACACCCAGTCCGCTCCGACCAAGGTCGACTTCTACTTCGACCCCGCGTGCCCCTTCGCCTGGATCACCTCCCGCTGGATCCTGGAGGTGGAGCAGTACCGCGACCTGGACCTCTCCTTCAAGGTGATGAGCCTGTCGGTGCTCAACCAGGGCCGGGACAACCTGCCCGAGCAGTACCGGGACCTGCTGGACCGCGCCTGGGCCCCGGTCCGGGTGTGCATCGCGGCGGCCGAGCGCCACGGCAGCAAGGTGCTGCGCGACCTCTACACCGCGATGGGCACCCGGATCCACAACCAGGACAACAAGAACTACGCCGAGGTCATCGAGCAGTCGCTGGCCGAGCTGGGCCTGCCGGCCGACCTGGCCGAGGCCGCGACCAGCACGGAGTGGGACGAGGCGCTGCGCCGCAGCCACCACGAGGGCATGGACCCGGTCGGCGAGGAGGTCGGCACCCCGACCATCCACATCGACGGGGTGGCCTTCTTCGGCCCGGTCCTCACCGCGATCCCGCGCGGCCAGCAGGCGCTGGACGTCTTCGACGGGGCCCGGCTGCTGGCCGGCTACCCGAAGTTCTTCGAGCTCAAGCGGACCCGCACCGGCGAGCTGGACTTCAGCTGACGGCGGCTCGGGCGGGCACCCGGCAGCGGGGCGCCCGCCCGGCGGCGCGTCAGCAGCCGCACCAGTCCCGGCGGTAGGCCGCCCAGTCCGCCTCGGTGGCGGAGAAGTCGGCGTACACCGCCACCCCGAAGGCGCTGCGGCCGGCGTCGGCCCGCCCGAGGCCCAGGCGCACCCCGCGCACCGCGGCCGGCACGGTCTCCGCCGAGCCCCGGTGGCCCCAGGTGTCGGCCCAGTAGGCGGGCAGCCCCATCAGCAGGTCCACGTCCTGCGGCGTCACCTCCAGCGCCAGCTCGGTCTGCTGCGCCACGTACCCGCCGTACAGCGAGGGCACCGGCATCGACGTGTCGTAGGACATCACCGCGATCTGCTCGACCCGGCGGGCCACCTGCCCGAAGTACTCCTGGGACCACCACTTGGGGTGCCCGGCCGCCGCTCCGGCCAGCGCGTGCAGCCCCGGCAGCGGGTCGATCTGCGGCACCGCCACCGACAGCGGCACGCCGCGGGCCGCCGTCACCCGGTGCGTCTGGTCCAGCAGCGCCAGGTACCCGGCGGAGCCCGAGGCCACCGGCTCCAGGTCGTAGTGCACCCCGTCGAACCCGGCGTCCAGCACCTGCGCGGCCGACTCGGTGATCCGCTGCCGCACCTCGGGCTGCTCCAGGTGCAGCCCCTCGGGGTGCTCGGGCGCCACCACGTCGCCCAGCCAGGCCTGCACCCGCACCCCGGGGAGCTCGCGGTGCACCGCGGCGATCAGCTCGGCGGCCTTCGGATAGAGCGCGGCGGGCAGCGAGCCGTCGTTCGCCAGCGGACCGGTGTGCACGTACAGGTCACGGATCCCGCCGCGGACCAGCTGCGGCAGGGCGGCGTAGTCGGCCGGCCCCTTGCGCCCGTCCACCCAGGCGTGGCCGAGCCAGGCGGCGTCCCGGCCGCGGGTGCGGGCGCGCGCGTCCGGCTCGCCGGCGTCCGCCAGCCGCAGCGCCAGCACGAGGCCGCCCACCGGCAGCACCAGCAGCACCCCGACCAGCAACAGGGTGATCCCCACCCACCGCCGCCGCAGCAGCCGCGGCACCCGCAGCCACCCGGGCCGACGCGTCCAAGCGCTGAGATCCATCCGTGCCCGCCCCACCCGCGCCACTCCCTCCGGTGCCCGCCAAAAGGCCCACCATACGGAACGCCCTCCGACGCAGCGGCCGCGGCCAGCTACGCTGGCGGGGTGCATCCCCGTCAGGGGGAGCGCATAGCCGACAGCCGTCGCACCCAGGGAGTAGCCCCATGGCCACCAGTGTCCCCTCTGCCGACCAGCAGTCCCGCGCCAGCGCACTGCGCGAAGCCCTCGCCACCCGGGTGGTGGTGGCCGACGGTGCGATGGGCACCATGCTCCAGGCGCAGGAGCCGACGCTGGCGGACTTCCAGGACCTGGAGGGCTGCAACGAGATCCTCAACGTGACCCGCCCGGACATCGTCCGCGGGGTGCACGAGGCGTACTTCGCGGTCGGCGTGGACTGCGTGGAGACCAACACCTTCGGGGCCAACCACGCGGCGCTGGGCGAGTACGACATCCCCGAGCGGATCTTCGAGCTGTCCGAGGCCGGCGCCCGGATCGCCCGCGAGAGCGCCGACTCCTTCACCGCCGCCGACGGCCGCCCGCGCTGGGTGCTCGGCTCGATCGGCCCGGGCACCAAGCTGCCGACCCTGGGTCACATCGGCTTCGACACGGTGCGCGAGGGCTTCCGGCTGAACGCGGCCGGCCTGATCGCCGGCGGGGCCGACGCCCTGCTGATCGAGACCAGCCAGGACCTGCTGCAGACCAAGGCCGCGGTGCTCGGCAGCAAGCAGGCGATGGCCGAGGCCGGCCTCGACCTGGTGCTGGTGGTCCACGTGACCGTGGAGACCACCGGCACCATGCTGCTCGGCTCCGAGATCGGCGCGGCGCTGACCGCGCTGGAGCCGCTGGGCATCGACTACATCGGCCTGAACTGCGCCACCGGCCCCGAGCAGTACAGCGAGCACCTGCGCTACCTGGCCAAGAACGCCCGGATCGGCCTGTCCTGCATGCCGAACGCCGGCCTGCCGGTGCTCGGCAAGGACGGCGCGCACTACCCGCTCACCCCGGTCGAGCTCGCCGACGCGCAGGACACCTTCGTGCGCGAGTACGGCCTGTCGCTGGTCGGCGGCTGTTGCGGCTCCACCCCCGAGCACCTGCGCCAGGTGGTCGAGCGGGTGCAGGGCCGCCCGGTGACCGTCCGCCACCCCAGGCCCGAGCCGGGCGCCGCCTCGCTCTACCAGCCGGTGCCGTTCCGCCAGGACACCTCCTACCTGGCGATCGGCGAGCGGACCAACGCCAACGGCTCCAAGAAGTTCCGCGAGTCGATGCTGGCCGGCGACTGGCAGGCCTGCGTGGAGATCGCCCGCGACCAGATCCGCGAGGGCGCCCACCTGCTGGACCTGTGCGTGGACTACGTCGGCCGGGACGGCGTGGCCGACATGCGCGAGATCGCCGGGCGGCTCGCCACCGCCTCCACGCTGCCGATCGTGCTGGACTCGACCGAGCCGCAGGTGCTGCGCGCGGGCCTGGAGATGCTGGGCGGGCGCGCGGTGCTCAACTCGGTCAACTACGAGGACGGCGACGGCCCGGAGACCCGGTTCGGCCGGATCGCCGCGCTGGCCCGCGAGCACGGCGCGGCGCTGATCGCGCTGACCATCGACGAGCAGGGCCAGGCCCGCACCGCCGAGACCAAGGTGGCCATCGCCGAGCGGCTGATCGAGCAGCTGGGCCGCGACTACGGCATCGCCGAGCACGACATCCTGGTCGACTGCCTGGCCTTCACCCTGGCCACCGGCCAGGAGGAGTCCCGGCGCGACGGCGTGGAGACCATCGAGGCGATCCGCGAGCTCAAGCGCCGCCACCCCGCGGTGCAGACCACGCTGGGCCTGTCCAACATCTCCTTCGGCCTGAGCCCGGCCGCCCGCCAGGTGCTCAACTCGGTCTTCCTGCACGAGTGCGTGCAGGCCGGTCTGGACTCGGCGATCGTGCACGCCGCCAAGATCCTGCCGATCGCCCGGATCCCCGAGGACCAGCGCGAGGCCGCCCTGGACCTGGTCTACGACCGGCGCACCGAGGACTACGACCCGCTGCAGCGGCTGCTGGCCCTGTTCGAGGGGGTCAGCTCGGCCTCGGTGAAGGCGTCCAAGGCCGAGGAGCTGGCCGCGCTGCCGCTGGAGGAGCGGCTGCAGCGCCGGATCGTGGACGGCGAGCGCAAGGGCCTGGAGCCCGACCTGGACGAGGCGCTGACGGTCCGCCCGGCGCTGGAGATCGTCAACGAGGTGCTGCTGGAGGGCATGAAGACGGTCGGCGAGCTGTTCGGCTCCGGCCAGATGCAGCTGCCCTTCGTGCTCCAGTCGGCCGAGGTGATGAAGGCCGCGGTGGCCCACCTGGAGCCGCACATGGAGAAGTCCGAGGACGAGGGCAAGGGCACCATCGTGCTGGCCACCGTCAAGGGCGACGTGCACGACATCGGCAAGAACCTGGTCGACATCATCCTGTCCAACAACGGCTACACCGTGGTCAACCTGGGCATCAAGCAGCCGGTCTCGGCGATCGTGGAGGCCGCGCAGGAGCACCGGGCCGACGTGATCGGCATGTCCGGACTGCTGGTCAAGTCCACGGTGATCATGAAGGAGAACCTGGAGGAGCTCAACCAGCGGGGACTCGCCGCCGCGTTCCCGGTGATCCTGGGCGGCGCCGCGCTCACCCGGGCCTACGTGGAGCAGGACCTGCACGAGGTCTACCAGGGCGAGGTGCGCTACGCCCGGGACGCCTTCGAGGGCCTGCGGCTGATGGACGCGCTGATCGCGGTCAAGCGCGGTGTCCCCGGGGCCGTGCTGCCGGAGCTGCGCCAGCGCCGGCACGCCCGGGTCGAGGTGGCCGAGCCGGAGGAGGTGAACCTCGGTCAGATCCGCTCCGACGTGGCGGTGGACAACCGGGTGCCCGCGCCGCCGTTCTGGGGCGACCGGATCGTCAAGGGCGTCCCGTTCGCCGACTACTCCTCCTGGCTGGACGAGGACGCGCTGTTCAAGGGCCAGTGGGGCCTGAAGGCGGCCCGCTCCGGCGGCCCGTCCTACGAGGAGCTGGTGGAGACCGAGGGCCGGCCGCGGCTGCGGATGTGGCTGGACCGGCTGCAGACCGAGGGCTGGCTGGAGCCCGCCGTGGTCTACGGCTACTTCCCCGCCGCGTCCAAGGGCGACGACCTGATCGTCTTCCACGAGGACGGCACCGAGCGGACCCGGTTCACCTTCCCGCGCCAGCGGCGCGGGCGCCGGCTCTGCCTGGCCGACTTCTTCCGCCCGGAGGAGTCCGGCGAGCGCGACGTGGTGGGCCTGCAGGTGGTCACCATGGGCAACCGGGTCTCGGAGGCGGCCAACGAGCTGTTCCAGGCCAACGCCTACCGCGACTACCTGGAGCTGCACGGCCTGTCGGTGCAGCTGGCCGAGGCGCTCGCCGAGTTCTGGCACGCCCGGGTCCGCTTCGAGCTCGGCTTCGGCGAGGAGGACCCGCAGGACATCCGGGACATGTTCCAGCTGAAGTACCGCGGCGCGCGCTTCTCGCTGGGCTACGGCGCCTGCCCCGAGCTGGAGGACCGGGCCAAGATCGCCGAACTGCTGCGCCCGGAGCGGATCGGCGTGGTGCTCTCGGAGGAGTTCCAGCTGCACCCGGAGCAGTCCACCGACGCGATCGTCATCCACCACCCGGAGGCGAAGTACTTCAACGCGCGGTAACCCTTCGCTCACGCTGGCTTCGCTGAACTGCGCGTATGCTGGACGGCCCCCGTCTTCCCGGACGGGGGCCCAGCTGCGAAGGGGCGTGCCCGCATGACCACCGTCGACACCACCACCGTCAGCCTCGGCGACAGCGGGCCGGGCGGCCTGCAGGCGGTCCTGGTCGACATGGACGGCACGCTGGTGGACACCGAGGACTTCTGGTGGCAGGCCGAGTCCTCGCTCTTCGCGGAGTTGGGCCATCCGTTGGACGAGGCCCACCGGGCGCAGCTGGTGGGCGGTCCGATGACCCGGGTGATCGACTACCTGCTGGCCGAGACCGGTCTGCGGATCGAACCGGCCGAGCTGGTGGTGAAGATCAACGAGCGGTTCGTGCAGCTGCTCGACGGCGGCGCCCCGCTGATGCCGGGCGCGGCCGAGCTGCTGGCGCTGCTGCGCGAGCAGCGGATCCCGGCCGCGCTGGTCTCCGCCTCGCACCGGCGGATCATCGACCTGGTGCTGAAGAACCTCGGTGACCACCCGTTCGCCTTCTCGGTGGCCGGCGACGAGGTGGCCCGGACCAAGCCGAACCCCGACCCCTACCTGGCCGCCGCGCAGCGGCTGGGCGCGGACCCGGCGCGCTGCGTGGTGATCGAGGACGCGCCGCTCGGCGTGCAGGCGGGCGAGGCGGCCGGCTGCCCGGTGATCGCGGTGCCCTCGGTGGCCCCGATCGAGCCGGCGCCCGGGCGCACCGTGCTGCGCTCGCTGGCCGAGCTGGACCTGGCGCTGCTGCGCTCGGTGGTGGCGAGCCGGGTCTGACGATCCCGTTCCTGAGAAGAACCTGAGGGTGTGATCCCGGTCTCAATCCCGGCATCCGAGATGGCTGACATGTGCATGTATGGCAGGGCAAATCGGGGCATCAGCTGACAAGTCGTTGGTTCCGCCGGTCTTCGATACGCAAGCGTGTCCGATGACCGGTCGGACGTGTGCTTCCCGTGTGGCAGGCTGGCGCGGTCCACCCCGACATGCCACACGGCGAGCCCGACGGACGCGTCCCCCACCGGGGCCGGCCGCCGGCCGTCGCACCGACCCCCCGGGTCGGCCAGCACGGAGAAGGAAGCCATGAGTTCAGCCATACGACGCACGCCCGGCCGGCTCGCCACGCTGGGGTGCGCGACCCTGGTGGCCACCTCGCTGGCGGGCTGCGGCTCCGTCAAGTCCATCGCCGGGGCCGACAGCGGCAAGGACGCCATCACCATGGGCACCACCAACGTGACCGGGGTGCTGGACCCGGCCGGTGCCTACGACCAGGGCTCCTGGCTGATCCTGCAGAACACCTTCCAGGGCCTGCTGCGCTTCCCGGAGGGCTCCACCCTGCCGCAGCCCGACGCGGCCCAGGCCTGCGACTTCGCCGGTGCCGACGCCACCACCTACCACTGCACCCTGCGCAGCGGCCTGACCTTCTCCAACGGCGACCCGCTGACCGCCCAGGACGTGGTCTTCTCGATGGACCGGATGAAGAAGATCAAGGACGACAACGGTCCGTCCTCGCTCTTCGACACCGTCAAGTCGGTGGAGGCCAAGGGCGACGGCGAGGTGGTCTTCCACCTGTCGGTGCCGGACGCCACGCTGCCCGACAAGCTCGCCAGCGCCGCCGGCTCGATCGTGGACCACGCGGTCTTCCCGGCCGACAAGGAGCTGGCCAACGACAAGCTGATCGGCTCCGGCCCGTACAAGATCGATTCGGTCGACCAGTCCGCGGCCGCCGACGGCACCAAGTCGATCAACAAGATCGCGCTGTCCGCCAACGGCAAGTACCACGGCGACCAGAAGCTGAAGAACTCCAAGTTCAACGTCAAGTTCCTGGCCAGCCCGGACGACCTGAAGTCGGCGCTGGACTCGGGCCAGGTCGACCTGACCGACAACAGCCTGGACCCGAACGTCTCCGCGCAGCTGCTCACCGACCAGCAGACCGGCAAGGGCACCATCAAGGTCACCCAGGCCGACGGCAACGACACCCGCTTCCTGGTCTTCAACACCAAGGACGAGACCGCCGGCCAGCAGGCGGTCCGCCAGGCCGTCGCCCAGCTGATCGACCGTCAGGCGCTGGCCCGCGACGTCTACGCGCGCACGGTGCAGCCGCTCTACTCGGTGGTCCCCAGCGGCGTGGCCGGCCACAGCACCTCGTTCTTCGACCGCTACGGCAACCCCGACCCGGCCAAGGCCAAGGCGCTGCTGGCCGCCGCGAAGGTGCCCACCCCGGTCAAGCTGAACATCGCCTGGTCCCGCGCCCGCGCGCAGAGCGCCGAGACCGACACGATCAAGAAGCAGCTGGAGGCCGGCGGCCTGTTCCAGGTGACGGTCACCCAGCAGCCGGACTGGACCGCCTACAAGAAGGCCTGGACGGCCGGCACCTACCAGGCCTACACGGTGGGCTGGAGCGCCGACTACCCGGACGCCGACGACTTCGTGGCCCCGCTGGTGGTGGACGGCGGCGCCTTCCACAACGGCTTCGACGACCCGCAGATCAGCAACAAGCTGGTCCCGCAGGAGCAGCGCCAGGCCGACCGCACGGTGGCCGCCAGCACCTTCGCGCAGATCCAGGACGCGCTGGCCACCCAGGTCCCGCTGCTGCCGCTGTTCCAGAACAAGTCCTTCTTCGCCGCCCGCGCCGACATCACCGGCGTGGAGCTCACGGTGGACTCCACCGGCGTCTTCCGGTTCGGCGAGATCGGCCGCGGCTGACCGCAGGCCGGCACGACCGAGGGCC
>NZ_JBHYKG010000142.1:4533-21086 GCF_042741245.1 Kitasatospora sp. NPDC058965 | reverse complement strand
GCCCGAAGGCAGCGGCCCCCGCTCTACGGCGCGGTCGGGGGCGGTGCGGTCAGAGCTGGTCGACCACGTAGTCGATGCACGCGGTCAGCGCCTGGACGTCCGCCGGGTCGATCGCCGGGAACATCGCGATCCGCAGCTGGTTGCGGCCCAGCTTGCGGTAGGGCTCGGTGTCCACGATGCCGTTGGCGCGCAGCGCCTTGGCCACCGCGGCCGCGTCGATCGCGTCGTCGAAGTCGATGGTGCCGACCACCTGCGAACGCTCGGCCGGCTCGGCCACGAACGGGCGGGCGAACGAGGACTTCTCGGCCCAGCCGTACAGGTGCGCCGAGGATTCAGCCGTACGGGCGACGGCCCAGTCCAGGCCGCCGTTGCCGTTCAGCCACTCCAGCTGGTCGGCCAGCAGGAACAGGGTGGCGATCGACGGGGTGTTGTAGGTCTGGTCCTTCGAGGAGTTGTCGATCGCGGTCGGCAGGTCGAAGAACGGCGGGATGTAGCGGCCGGAACCGGCGATCTCGGCGGCCCGCTCCAGGGCGGCCGGCGAGAAGCTGGCCAGCCAGAGCCCGCCCTCGGAGGCGAAGGACTTCTGCGGCGCGAAGTAGTAGACGTCGGTCTCGGTGATGTCCACCGGCAGGCCGCCGGCACCCGAGGTGGCGTCCACCAGGACCAGCGAGCCGTCGCCCGAGGTGCCCTCGGGGCGGCGGATCGGCATCGCCACGCCGGTGGAGGTCTCGTTGTGGGTCAGCGCGTAGACGTCCACGCCGGCCTCGGCGACCGGGAGCGGGTGGGTGCCCGGCTCGGTCTTGATCACGCTCGGGTCGTCCAGCCACGGCACGGCCTTGACCGAGGAGGCGAACTTGGAGGAGAACTCGCCGAAGCTCAGGTGCTGCGACTTCTGCCGCACCAGGCCGAGGGCCGCGATGTCCCAGAAGCCGGTGGAGCCGCCGTTGCCGAGGACCACCTGGTAGTCCTCGGGCAGCGAGAAGAGGTCGGCGACGCCTTCGCGCACACGCTTGACCAGGTTCTTGACCGGGGCCTGGCGGTGCGAGGTGCCGAGCAGCGAAGGACCGGTGGCGGCGAGGGCACTGAGGGCCTCGGGGCGCACCTTGGACGGGCCGCAGCCGAAACGGCCGTCTGCGGGCTTGAGGTCAGCGGGGATCTGAATCTGGGCCACGGGCGCAGCCTACTGGTCCGGATGCCGGAAATCCGCCCGTTGTCCGGCCGCTGAGATGTGATCTTCGGCGGCCGGACCTCACGGCCGGTCAGAAACCTTTCGGCACCGACCGGTCGTGGTCGGAACCGCTCAGTGGGCGATCGCCTCGAAGCCCTCGACCTCGCGCGGGCTGCGCGGGCCGGGGCCGATGTAGCGGGCGGCCGGGCGGACCAGGCGGCCGGTGCGCTTCTGCTCCAGGATGTGCGCCGACCAGCCGGCGGTGCGGGCGCAGGTGAACATCGAGGTGAACATGTGCGCCGGGACCTCGGCGAAGTCCAGCATGATCGCGGCCCAGAACTCGACGTTGGTGGCGAGCACGCGGTCGGGGCGGCGGTTGTGCAGCTCCTCCAGCGCGGCCTTCTCCAGCGCCTCGGCGATCTCGAAGCGCGGCGCGCCGAGCTCCTTGGCGGTGCGGCGCAGCACGCGGGCGCGCGGGTCCTCGGCGCGGTAGACCCGGTGGCCGAAGCCCATCAGGCGCTCGCCCTTGTCCAGCGCGTTCTTGACGTAGCCGGCCGCGTCGCCGGTGCGCTCGATCTCCTCGATCATGTGCAGCACGCGGGACGGGGCGCCGCCGTGCAGCGGGCCGGACATCGCGCCGACCGCGCCGGAGAGCGCGGCGGCCACGTCGGCGCCGGTGGAGGCGATCACCCGGGCGGTGAAGGTGGAGGCGTTCATGCCGTGCTCGGCGGCCGAGGTCCAGTAGGCGTCGATCGCCTTGACGTGCTTCGGGTCCGGCTCGCCGCGCCAGCGGATCATGAAGCGCTCGACCACGGTCTCGGCCTTGTCGATCTCGCTCTGCGGGACCATCGGCAGGCCCTGGCCGCGGGCCGACTGGGCGACGTAGGAGAGCGCCATCACGGCGGCCCGGGCGAGGTCGTCACGGGCCTGCTCGGCGGAGATGTCGAGCAGCGGCTTGAGGCCCCAGACCGGGGCGAGCATGGCGAGCGCGGACTGCACGTCGACCCGGATGTCGCCGGAGTGCACCGGGATCGGGAACGGCTCGGCGGCCGGCAGGCCGGGGTTGAACTTGCCGTCGACCAGCAGGCCCCAGACGTGGCCGAAGGAGACGTGACCGACCAGGTCGTCGATGTCCACGCCGCGGTAGCGCAGCGCGCCGCCCTCCCGGTCGGGCTCGGCGATCTCGCTCTCGAAGGCGACTACTCCCTCAAGCCCGGGTACGAAATCGGACATCACGCGGCTCCTCAGTGACGTGACGGGCCGGCCGCCGTGGTGGGGCGGCCAACCGGTGACCGTTTGGTGTTTGGCACTCGGTGCCAGAGTGGCAGGCACTGGGTGCATTGCGCCATACACCACTGCGGTGATGTTTCCCTAGGGCCGCTCCGGATCACGCTGCACCCGGCCCGAGACCGGGGATCTTCCGGTATCAACCGGCCACGACCGGACATTCCTCCGGCCCGCGAGCTTCGAAGTGGTGGCGAGTCACCATATCTCTTGATGTCGAGATTCCATAGGCGGAGCGTTGTTCACCGCTTGTCGTACGGGATGATGTTGGCGTGCAGACCCCGGAACGCGCCCAGCCAGCGCCGCAGACTTCGGTCCCCAACCTCGCCCGGATGCGCCGTCAGTACGCCGAGGAGGGCCTTTCCGAGGCCGATCTCGCCCCCGACCCGGTCACCCAGTTCACCCGCTGGTTCGGCCAGGCCGAGCGCGCCGGGTTCCTGGAGCCCAACGCGATGGTGCTCTCCACCGCCGACGCCCAGGGCCGCCCGAGCTCGCGCACCGTCCTGCTCAAGGGCTTCGACCGGCGCGGATTCGTCTTCTTCACCAACTACGGGTCGCGCAAGGGTGCCGAGCTCGGCGCCAACCCGTTCGCCTCGCTGCTCTTCCCCTGGCACCCGATCGACCGTCAGGTGATCGTCTCCGGGGCGGTGGAGAAGACCGGACGGGACGAGACCGCGGCCTACTTCCGGATCCGCCCGCACGGCTCCCAGCTCGGCGCCTGGGCCAGCGAGCAGTCCAGCCCGGTGGCCTCCCGGGAGGTGCTGGAGCAGCGCTTCGCCGAGCTCGAGTCGCGCTACCCCGAGGGCGAGGGCGTGCCGGTCCCGCCGTTCTGGGGCGGTTTCCGGGTGGTCCCGCAGGCCGTCGAGTTCTGGCAGGGGCGGCCCAACCGGCTGCACGACCGGCTGCGCTACACCGCCGCCGGGGACGGCTGGACGGTCGAGCGGCTCTGCCCCTGAGTCGACCCCCGCGCCGGCCCGAGTGGACGCGGTCCGGCGCGAGCTGACGGGGGATACGTCGGACGGCTGAGCGGCGCGCTCCACCGTCCGGGTGGACTTCGCCGGCGGGTCCGTGGACGGCGGGTCGGCGCGGGCCGATCCGCCGCAGCTCACGGCCGACCGGCCGGGCCGCGCGGCGGACGCTCCGACCTGCGGGGCGTGCGTCATCCGCACCCGGACGGCTACCTTGGGCGGTGAGCATCGCGATACGCCCCCGATGCGCTCCTACCCACGCCGGATGCCGTTGAAGCATCCCTCTGACAGGACGTCGAACATGGTCGCTGCTGCGCTGGACGTCAAGCCCGTCGACGAGACCGAGTCGCCGGCGGCCCGGGTGCCGCTCGGGGAGCTCTCGGCACTGAGTGCCGAGGAGCTGACCGGTGCCCTGCACCGCGCGCTGCCCGACGCCCAGGCCGGCCGGGTCCCGGTGGCGGCGTTCAACTCCGCGATCTGACCAGGACTCAATCCGCCGTCCCGGGAAGCGCCTCGATGGTGCCGTTGACGCAGCTGGTGCTGAAGGTGCACAGCCGCTGCGACCTGGCCTGCGACCACTGTTACGTCTACGAGCACGCGGACACCGGCTGGCGGCGCCAACCCAGGGTGATCGAGCCGCGGGTGCTGGAGCAGGCGGCGCGGCGCCTGGGCGAGCACGCCCGGGCGCACCGGCTGCCCGCGGTGCACGTGGTGCTGCACGGCGGCGAGCCGCTGCTGGCGGGCCCGGCGGTGCTGCGCCGGGCCGCCGAACTGCTGCGCGCCGCGCTGCCCGCCGACTGCGAGCTGGACCTGCGGATCCACACCAACGGCGTCCGGCTGGACCGCGCCTTCTGCACGCTCTTCGCCGAGTTGGGGATCAAGGTCGGCCTCTCGCTGGACGGCGACCGGGCCGCCAACGACCGGCACCGCCGGTTCGCCGACGGGCGCAGCAGCTTCGACCAGGTGCTGCGCGCGGCCGAGTTGCTGAACACCCCGGAGTTCCGGCCGGTCTTCGCCGGCCTGCTCTGCACCGTCGACGTGCGCAACGACCCGGTCGCGGTGCTGGACGCGCTGCTGGCGCTGGACCCGCCGCGGATCGACTTCCTGCTGCCGCACGCCACCTGGGACACCCCGCCGCCCCGCCCCGCCGAGCTCGGCGCCACCCCCTACGCCGACTGGCTGCTGACGGTGCACCGGCACTGGCTGGAGCGCGGCCGCCCGGTCCCGGTGCGCACCTTCGACTCGGTCCACCGCACCCTGCGCGGGCAGGCCGGCACCACCGAGTCGCTCGGCCTGGAGCCGGTGGACCTGGTGGTGATCGAGACCGACGGCGGGTTCGAGCAGGCCGACAGCCTGAAGACCGCCTACGACGGCGCCCCGGCGACCGGTTTCGACGTCTTCACGAACAGCCTGGACGAGGTCGCCCGGCACCCCGGGGTGACGGCCCGTCAGCAGGGCCTGGCCGGTCTGAGCGCCGCGTGCCGGGCCTGCCCGGTGGTGCGCAGCTGCGGCGGCGGCCTGTACGCGCACCGCTGGCGCACCGGCAGCGGCTTCGACAACCCGTCCGTCTTCTGCGGAGACCTCATGCGCCTGATCACCACCATCCGGGACCGGGTGGCCCCCGCCGTGCCGCTCGCCGCGCAGCAGGGCCGGGGCCTGACCGAGCAGCAGCTCGACCAGCTGGCCCGGGGGTACGGCGACGGCGACACCGTGCGCGCGCTGGCCGCCGAGCAGCTGGACCTGACCCGGCGGCTGCTGGCCGCGGTGGGCCGGCCGGCCGGCGAGGCCTGGGAACTGCTGGCCACCCTGGACCGGGAGGAGCCGGCCGCGGTGGACGCGGTGCTCGCGCACCCGTACGTGCGGGCCTGGGCGGTGCGCCTGCTGCGCGGCGGCGAGTCGAACGGCGGGGCCCGGCAGCCGGTCGAGGACCTCGGGGGCGTGGCGGAGATCGCGGCGGCGGCCGCGCTGCGGGCCGGGCGGCCGGTGGAGCTGACCGTGCCGGTGCGCGGCGGGGCGGTGCAGCTGCCCACACTGGGCCGGGTGCTGGTCGGCGGGTCCGGCCCGGCCCTGCTGCGCGGCGACCGGGACGGGTTCACGGTGCGCGCCACCGGCGGGGCCGGGCAGCGGATCGCCTTCGACCAGGCCGGCGGCGAGCGCTGGCTGCCGGTGCGCCGGGTGGAGCTGCCCGGCGGCTGGACGGTGGCGCTGGAGGACACCGACCCGCAGCGCGACAGCCACGGGTACCCGGTCGACCACCGGCTCACCGAGGAGCAGCTGGCCGGGTGGAGCGGCGCGCTGCGCGAGGCCTGGGAGCTGGTCCAGCGCGACCTGCCCGGCTACGCGGCCGGGATCGCGGCCGGGCTGAGCACGCTGACCCCGCTGCGGCCCGGGCCCGGCGGCCGGCAGCTGAGCTCGGCGGCCCGGCAGGCCTTCGGCGCGGTCGGCATCGCCCGGCCGGCCACCGCGCCCGCCCTGGCGCTGCTGCTGGTGCACGAGTTCCAGCACGTGAAGCTCGGTGCGGTCCTGGACTTCCACGACCTGTTCGACCCCACCGACCGGCGGCTGTTCGAGGCTCCGTGGCGGCCCGACCCGCGCCCGCTGGAGGGGCTGCTCCAGGGCACCTACGCGCACCTGGCGGTCTGCGAGTTCTGGGGCACCCGGGTGCGGGCCTACGACGGGCTGCCGGGAGCGGCCGCCGACCGGGCCCGGGAGGAGCTGGGGCGCTGGCGCGGGCACACCGCGCGGGCGGTGGAGACGCTGCTGGCCACCGGCTCGCTGACCGGGCTGGGCGAGCGGTTCGTCCGCGGGGTCGGGGCGGGCCTGGAGCCCTGGCCGGCCGTGCCACCGGTCGCGCCGGCCGCCGCGCGGCTGACGCCCGCCGACGCCCGATGACCGGTGCGCCCACCGGCGGGCTGACGGGGGACCAGCTGGTCGAGCAGCTGCGGATGCTCGGCGTCGGCCCGGACACCGGGGTGCTGCTGGTGCACGCCGCGCTGCGCGCGCTCGGCCCGGTGGCCGGCGGCTCGGCGGCGGTGCTGGCCGCGCTGCGCACCGCGCTCGGGCCGGGCGGCACGCTGGTGGCGTACACCGCGACCCCGGAGAACTCGGCCACCTCGCGGCTGCACCGGGAGGCCACCGCCCACCTGAGCGCCGAGCAGCGCGCCGCCCACCTGGCGGCGATGCCGCCGTTCGACCCGGCGGCCACGCCCTGCTCGCCGACGGTGGGCCGGCTCTCCGAGGAGCTGCGCCGCACCCCGGGGGCCCGGCGCAGCGCCCACCCGCAGACCTCCTTCGCCGCGCTCGGCCCGCTGGCCGGCCGGCTGCTGGCCGACCACCCGTACCACTGCCACCTGGGCGAGCGCTCGCCGCTCGGCGCGCTCTACCGGGCCGGGGCCTCGGTGCTGCTGCTGGGGGCCCCGCTGACCAGCTGCACCGCCTTCCACCTGGCCGAGTACCGGGTGCCGGGCCGGCCGCAGAAACGCTACGGCGCGGTGGTGCGCGGCCGCGGCTGGGTCGGCTTCGACGGGGTCGACCTGGACGACGGGCACTTCCCCGCGATGCTGGTGGACGTGCTGCCCGAGCTGAAGGCGGTGACCGGGCCGGTGGGCGGTGGCACCGCGCTGCTGATGCCGCTGCGCCCGGCGGTGGACGCGGCCACCGAGTGGCTCGCCGGACACCCGGCCGCTGCCGTGGCGGGTGGGGAGATGCGACCAAACCCCTGACAGTTGTCGGTGACCTGACGCATGATCAGTGAGTCGGACCGGGTCGGCGCTATTCCCTAGGGGAAGCCGCTCTTCCTACACTGAAGCGCCCCCTGAGGGGGGATCAGCCGGTCATGCCGGGGGAGGCTGCGTGAACGACGCTGAAGGCGGGCGAAGGGCCTCGGCGAAGCCGCACTTTTTCATCTCCTATGCGCACATGCCGCCGGTCGGTTCGCGCAACCCCAACCTGCGGGTCAGCCAGTTCTACGAGGACCTGTGCGAGGCGGTGCTGCAGCTGACCCCGCTGCCCACCGCCGAGCCGGTGGGCTTCATGGACGAGACCATGCACCAGGGCGACAACTGGGCGATGAAGATATCCGAGGCGCTGGCCACCTGCCGGGTCTTCGTGCCGCTGTACCACCCGCGGCTGTTCCGCTCCACCCCGTGCGGCCAGGAGTGGTACACCTTCGCCCAGCGGGCGGCCAACGCGCCGGGCGGCCCCGCGCACAACAGCGCGATCGTGCCGGTGCTCTGGGTCGGGATGCGCGACGCGGCGCTGCCGCCGGTGGCCACCGCCGTGCAGTACAACCACTCCAGCTTCCCGCGGGCCTACACCGAGGACGGGCTGTACGCGCTGATGGCCCAGCGCCACCACCAGGGGCTGTACGAGAAGGTGGTCTACAAGCTGGCCCGCCGGATCGTCGAGGTGGCGCTGGAGACGGTGGTGCCGGTGGTCGAGCCGGTCGACTTCACCACCAACCCGTCGGCCTTCCCCGGCCGCTCGCCGGCCGACGAGCTGACCATCGCGGTGCTCGCCTTCAAGGACAGCGAGGTGCCCGAGCACCGCGACCGCACCTGGTACGGCGCCCGCCGGGTGGACTGGCAGCCCTACGTCCGCGGCGGCGAGAGCGCGCTGGCCGAGAAGGCGGCGCAGCTGGCCCGCCAGTGCGACCTCAACCCGACCGTGCACGAGTTCGACGCCCGGGCCGACCACCTGATGGAGCTGGACCGTCCGCAGGGCCCGGGCGTCCTGCTGCTGGACCGCTGGGTGCTGCAGGACCCGCACCGGGCCGCGCTGGTCGCCGAGTTCGCCCGGCGCAACCCGGCCTGGGTGACCGTGGTGGAGCCGTGGAACCGGGACGACCCGCAGTGCGCCGCGCAGACCCGGGCGATGGCCGAACTCAGCGACCGGGTGCTGCACCGGCGTTCCGCCCGGCCCTCGTTCCGGCCGGCCGCCGGCGACGGCGACGACCCCGAGGGCGTCTCCACCGCACGGGACTTCGGCCTGGCCTTCCAGCACGCCGCGATCCGGGCCCAGAAGGCGTTCAAGGAGCGGCACCTGGCCCGCTCGCCCGGCACGGGGGAGCCGCCGGGCGGTTCGGAGGGGGCCGGCCGGGGCGGCGAACGACCCAGGCTGCGCGAGGCGTTCGGCGCCCAGCGGGCGCCGACCGGACAGCTCGGCACCGAGGACGAGTACGACGACCGGGACGACGACCACGACAGCACGGGTGGGGGAGAAGATGAGCTCTGAGCGGACCCGCAACCTGCGGGCAGTGGGCCGGTCCGGTCCGCAGGCGGCCCCGGTCCCGGGGGGACCGAGCGCACTGGACGAGGACCGGCAGGGCCGGATCATCACCTTCTACTCCTACAAGGGCGGCACCGGGCGCACCATGGCGCTGGCCAACACCGCCTGGATCCTGGCGGCCAACGGCTACCGGGTGCTGACCGTGGACTGGGACCTGGAGGCGCCGGGCCTGGCCAGGTTCTTCCACCCGTTCCTGGACCCGGTCGAACTGGCCGAGGCGCCGGGCGTGATGACGCTGATCAACGACTACCGCGAGGAGGCGCTGCGGGAGACCGAGCTGCACGCCGACGCGCTGCTGGAGCCGGAGCGGTACGCCGAGCAGCTGCGCGAGATCGGCCACCACCCGGGCTGGCACCTGGACTACGCCAAGGTGGCCGGGCACGCGGTGGCGCTCTCCTGGGCCGGCTTCCCGGTCGGCGGCAGCATCGACTTCCTGGCCGCCGGCCGGCAGGACCGGGACTACTCGGGGACGCTCGGGCCGCTGGACTGGGACCTGTTCTACGAGCGGTTCGACGGCGGGCAGTTCTTCGACGCGCTGCGGGCCGACATGCGCCGCCGCTACGACTACGTGCTGATCGACAGCCGGACCGGCCTGTCCGACACCGCCGAGATCTGCACCGTGCAGATGCCCGACGACCTGGTGGTCTGCTTCACCCTCAGCGACCAGAGCATCGACGGCGCCTCGCGGATCGCCCAGCACATCGCCGACCGCTACCGCGACCGCGGCATCCGGATCCTGCCGGTGCCGATGCGGATCGACGACTTCGAGAAGGACAAGGCGGACGCCGGCCGGGCGCTGGCCCGGATCCGCTTCGAGGGGCTGCCGTCCGGCCTGAACGGCGAGGAACTGGTCCACTACTGGGGTTCGGTGGAGATCCCGTACCGGCCGTTCTACGCCTACGAGGAGATCCTGGCCACCTTCGGCGACCAGCCCGGCACCCCGACCACCATGCTCTCCGCCTGCGAGCGGCTGACCGACGCGCTCACCGGCGGCCGGGTCTCCGCGCTGCCGCCGATGGACGAGGAGGTGCGGCTGCGCTACGTCGAGGCCTTCACCCGGCGCCGGCCCACCGTGCCGGCCGACATCTACCTCAGCTACGTGCCCGAGGACCGGATGTGGGCGGACTGGATCGAGTACGTGCTGGGCGCGGCGGGCTTCCGGGTGCTGCCCCGGGACGTCGGCGCCGGCGCCGACACCCGGGCGGAGACCGAGCGCTCGGTGGACGCCGCCTTCCGCACCGTCGCGGTGCTGTCGCCCGCCTACCTGCGCTCCCCGCAGGCCCGGGCGCTCTGGGAGTCGGTGGTCGGCTCGGACCCGTCCGGCACCCGGCGCCAGCTGATCCCGGTCCGGGTCGGCGCCACCCCGCTGGCCGCGCCGTTCAGCAGCCGCAACCCGGTGGACCTGGTCAACCTCAAGGAGCCGCAGGCGCTGGCCGCCCTGGTCAAGGCGCTGGGCCGGGAGGAGGTGCCGGCCGTGGACACCGCGAGCGGTCCGCGCTTCCCCGGCACCCAGCCGGAGATCTGGAACGTGCCGCCGCGCAACAGCTACTTCACCGGCCGTGCCGAGGTGCTGGAGCGGCTGCGCAACCAGCTCGGCGGCGGCGCCACCGCGGTGCTGCCGGTGCCGCAGACCCTCTACGGCCTCGGCGGCGTCGGCAAGACCCAGGTGGCGCTGGAGTACGCGCACCGGTTCATGGCCGACTACGACCTGGTCTGGTGGATCTCGGCCGAGCAGGAGGAGGAGATCCAGGGCCAGCTGGCCGAGCTCGCCCGCAAGCTGGGCCGCTCCACCAACGAGCCGGTGGCGCACGCCGCCGAGCTGGCGCTGGAGGCGCTGCGCCGCGGCGAGAAGGCCAAGCGCTGGCTGCTGATCTTCGACAACGCCGACGAGCCGGCCCAGATCCGGCGCTACTTCCCCGGCGGCACCGGCCACATCCTGGTCACCTCGCGCAACCAGGCCTGGTCCACCCACGCCGAGGCGCTGGTGATGGACGTCTTCACCCGTCCGGAGAGCATCGACCACCTGACCCGGCGTACCGGCGGGGCGCTGAACCGGGCCGACGCGGACGCGGTGGCCGAGGCGGTCGGCGACCTGCCGCTGGCGGTGGAGGTGGCCGGTGCCTGGCTCAAGGCCACCGGCACCCCGGTGCCGGACTACATCGCGGCGCTGCGCAACGAGGCGGCCCGGGTGCTGGAGCTGGACCGCCCGGTGGACTACCCGATGACGGTCGGCGCGACCTGGCGGGTCTCCATCACCCGACTGCGCGAGCAGTCCCCGGCCGCCGCCCGGATGCTCCAGCTCTGCGCCTACTTCGCGCCCGAGCCGATCTCGATGAACCTCTTCTACAGCGACCAGATGATCCGCGCGCTGGCCCCCTACGACCCCGGGCTGAGCGACAAGTTCCTGCTCGGCCGGGTGATCCAGGCGATCGGCCGGTACGCGCTGGCCAAGGTGGACGCCGGCGCCAACTCGATCCAGGTGCACCGGCTGGTCCAGGAGGTGATCCGCTCCGAGATGAGCCTGGCCGAGCGGGAGACCACCATCCACGAGGTGCACCGGATCCTGATCGGCGCCCGCCCGGTCGTCGGCGACACCGACGACCCGGCCAACTGGCCCGCCTTCGAGGAGATCTGGCCGCACCTGTCGCCGTCCCGGGCGCACGACTGCGACGAGCCGGACACCCGCCAGCTGATGATCGACCGGGTCCGCTACCTGTGGAAGCGCGGCGAGTACGCCCAGGCCCGCCGGATCGGCCACCTGCTGGACGACGCCTGGACCGCCAAGCTCGGCGGGGACGACCGGCAGACCCTGCTGCTGCGCTTCCAGCTGGCCAACGTGATGCGCTCCCAGGGCCAGTACGCGGCCGCCATGGAACTGGACGAGGACACCCTGGAGCGCCAGCGCCGGGTGCTCGGCTCCTACCACCCGTACACCCTGATGACGGCCGGCTCGCTGAGCGCCGACCGCCGGGCGCTGGGCGAGTTCGCCCGGGCGCTGGAGCTGGACCGGGAGATCCTGGAGCGGTTCCGCGAGCAGTTCGGCGAGGACCACCCGCGCACCCTGTCGATCGCCAACAACCTGGCCATCGACTACCGGCTGGTGGGCGACTCCAAGGCGGCCCAGGAACTGGACCAGGACACCCTGGACCGGCGCACCATGGTGCTCGGCCCGACCCACCCCTACACCCTGTCCAGCAAGTCCAACCTCGCCCGCGACCTGCGCGAACAGGGCGACTACGAGGGGTCGGTGACGATCCACCAGGAGGTCGACGCGGCCTACGCGGAGACCCTGGACATCGACGTGCCGGAGATCCTGCGCAACGCCAAGGCGCTCGCGGTGGCGCTGCGCAAGGCCGGGCGGCAGGCCGAGGCGCGCCGGCTGACCAAGGAGACCTACGAGCGCTACCTGGAGCGGTACGGCGAGAACGCCCCCGACACGCTCGCCTGCGCGCTCAACCTGGCCGCCGACTACAGCGCCGGCGGTGACAAGGACGCCGCCCGGGACCTGGCCCGCCAGGTCTTCGTCGGCCACCAGCGGCTGTTCGGCCACGAGCACCCGTTCACCCTGGCCTGCGCCAACAACCTGGTGATCTACCTGCGCGGCAGCGGCGCCCCGGAGGAGGCGCTGGAGCTGGGCCGGGAGACGGTGGCCACGCTGACCCGGGTGCTCGGCGCCGAGCACCCGTTCACCCTGAACGGGATGATCAACCTGGCCAACGTGCTCGGCGACCTCGGCCGCCTGGACGAGGCCGAGGCGCTGGAGCAGGCCGCCTACCGGGGGCTGGTCGAGCGGTACAGCCCCCGGCACCCGGACGCGGTGGTCTGCCAGGCCAACCTGGCGGTCACGCTGCGCTCGCAGGGCCGGGTCAACCAGGGCGCGGAGCTGCGCAGCCGGGCGGTGGCCGAGTTCATCCGCCAGCTCGGCGAGGAGCACCCCAACACGGTCTCCGCGCGCGGCTGGAAGCGGATCAACCGGGACCTGGAGCCGCAGCCGGTCTGACCGGGCCGCTCAGTCGCTCGCCCCCGCCGCCCACTTGAGGGCCGGGGTGAGCGCCTTGAAGGAGCTGAAGTGCGAGGCGCCGGGCTCCAGGAAGAGCGTGGCGTCCGGGATGTGCGCGGCCAGCCAGCGCGAGTGGTCCACCGGCGAGAACTGGTCGTCCGCGCCGTGCCAGAGCCAGGCCGGCGCCGCCACGTCCTGCGCCTTGAACCCCCAGTCGGTGGTGAAGGCCAGCACGTCGTCGATCCAGCCGTCGGCGTTCTGCCGGAAGGCCTCGCGGTAGTTGCTCTGCAGCATCCGGCGGATCCCGGAGTCGGCCACCACGGCCTGGTCGGTGCCGGACAGCTCCTGGCGCAGCCCGGCCAGCAGCTGGGCCGGGTTCTCCCGGATCCGCCGGGCCCGCTGCTCCATGGTGGCGGCGATCCGCTGGTGGCCGCGCTCGGCGGCCCGGTAGGCGCGGATGTTGGACGGGGTCATCCCGGCGAACCAGTCCAGCCCCTCGGCGTCGTGCGGCGCCAGGCTCACCAGCGCGGCCACCCGGTGCACCCGGTCCGGCAGCAGCGCCGCGCAGGCCAGCGCGTGCGGGCCGCCGCCGGAGCGGCCGACCACGGCGAACCGGCCCAGGCCCAGCTGGTCGGCGATGGTGCGCACGTCGGTTGCGGCGGCGGCCACCTGCCGGCCCCGCAGCCGGTCCGAACTGCCGTAGCCGGGGCGGTCGAAGGAGATCAGGTGGACCCCCAGGTGGTAGAGGACCGTGCTGCGCGGCAGCGGTCCCACCCGGCTGCCGGGAGTGCCGTGCATCAGGAAGACCGGCCGCCCGGCCGGGTTCCCGAAGGTCTGCACCGCCAGCGTTCGGCAGTCGGGCGTGTGGACCAGGAGCGGCTGCACGCGGGGGCCTCCAAAGGCTGGGGGATCGGGGTCCGGGCCGGTTCACGGGCCCGGATGGCGCACCTCCCGACGGGCTTGCCAGGTGGTGTGCTCGCGCGAGACGGCGTCCTCGGCGTCCCGGGCCAACCGGGCCCAGAGCTCCTCGGACCCCTGGGCGGCCAGGTCCAGGCCGGTCAACTGGTCCCGGACCAGGTCGAGTTCCTCGGCCGCCAGCCGGTAGGCGGCGGCCAGCGGGCGGTACTGGCGCAGCTGCGCCCAGGCGACCACCGAGGCGGCCAGTGCGGACAGGGCGCCCAGCGGCCCGCCACCGAGCGGGTCGAGCGGGCCGAGCGCGCGCAGCAGCGCGAGCGGCACCGCCAGCGCCGGCAGCAGCACGCCCAGCCAGTCGGCCGCCCGGCCGGCCCGGTCGCAGTAGGCCGCCTTGTCCCGGTACCAGATCCGCTGCGCCTCCACCCGCTCGCGCAGGTAGACCTCGCGCCGCACGCTCAGCGGCTGGGCCCGCAGCTCGCGCATCGCCTCGGTCATCGCCGCCTGCCGCGCCGCCTCCGCGGGCAGCGCCGGGCTGTGCCGGAACACCCGGAGCAGATCGGCCAGTTGCCGGTGGTACAGGCTCTCGGCGTCCGGTCCCGCGGCGAACGGCGGCACCCCCGGCCCGTCCTCCCCGGCGGCGGGCGAGGAACTGGGCCCGTCGTCCCCGGCGGCGGGCGAGGAGTTGGGCCCTGCCTCCCCGGCGGCGGGCAAGGAGCTGGGCCCCTCCTGCCCGGCGCCGGGCAAGGAGGTGGGCCCCTCCTGCCCGGCGGCGGGCAAGGAGGGCGCGTCGGCCCGCACCACGTACTTCCAGGCCAGCGTCTTCACCGACTCGGCCGCCGCCCGCCCCTCGTACCACAGGCCCTGCGGCTGCTGCCGGGTGAGCAGTGCGGCCAGCACCGCGGCGGCCAGGTAGGCCGCCCCAGCCGCCCAGGACCAGGCCGCCGGGCCCAGTCCGGCCACCGCCGCGGCGCCGGTCAGCAGCGCCAGCTCCCAGCGGATCAGCGAGACGGAGCGGCGCTGGGCGAGCAGCGAGGCGCCGTCGGCCACCCGGAACAGCTCCGGCAGCAGCCGCTGCTCGCTGATCGGATCACCGGGTGGTCCGCCGCCCGCCATCTGCTGCCCCCCGAGTGAGCGTCCCGTCCACTGCTCGAAGTATGGGCGGTCGCCGCCCGCGGGCACAGGGCGCGTACGAGCCTTTCGGTAGATCGGATCCGGCCCGGGGCTGAGGTTCCCTGCGTCTGATGGTGGATCAGAACGCGTAGTAGATCCGGTCCGCGTGCTCGGCCATCAGCTTGGCGTTCCAGTCGGTGCCGCCGTCCACGTTGCCCGAGCGGAACAGCGGCGGGGTGATGCCGCGGTCGGCCAGCTTGCCCACTGCGCTCGCCACCACCGCCTGCATCAGCGCGCTGGTCACGATCGTGGAGACCGAGCCGAAGCCGGTCTCCACCCCGGGGTGGGTCAGCTCGTGGTCGCCGACCGCGATCTTGCTGTCCAGCACCACGTCGCAGTGGTCCTTGAGGTAGCTGCCGGACGGGTGCTGCGAGCTGACCTGCTCCGGGTAGGCGAGCGAGGTGACCCCGACCACGTGCAGGCCGCGGGCCCGGGCGTGCATCGCGAGCTCGACCGGCATCACCTGGCGGCCGGAGAGCGAGATCAGGAACAGCAGGTCGCCGGCGGTGGCCGGGGTGAGGTCGAGGGTGGCGGTGGCCAGGCCCGAGACCCGCTCCAGCGCGCTGCCCAGCGGTGCCGGCATCACGTTCACGCCGGTCATCCCGGGCACGTTGAGCAGGTTGAAGACCACCAGGCCGCCGGCCCGGTAGACCACGTC
The DNA here is from genome assembly GCF_042741245.1 of Kitasatospora sp. NPDC058965. Classification (NCBI taxonomy): domain Bacteria; kingdom Bacillati; phylum Actinomycetota; class Actinomycetes; order Kitasatosporales; family Streptomycetaceae; genus Kitasatospora; species Kitasatospora sp. NPDC058965. The sequence goes on along the minus strand of NZ_JBHYKG010000142.1, from coordinate 5,637 downwards.
CTGGGCCGGCAGCGAGGAGTGGCCGGCCCCGAAGGAGAAGATCCGGCGGTCCTCGGCCACCGCCTCGGCCAGCAGCTCGGCCGCCCGCTCGATCGCGTGCGCCTCCTCGGTGCGGACCCGCTGCAGGTGGGCCACCGCGGTGTCGAAGTACTGCCCGACCAGGTCGTTCATCGAGATCTTCCCTCTAGGCCAGTGGAGAAAGCTACGGCGAGCAGGGTTCTGCCTGGGCGCCACCGCTGTCAACAGGGACGAAAACGGTCGGGAAGGGTCGGCGGGCGGGCTCGGTTGTGAGCGGGGTACGCAAGAATTGGCGGTGAGGACACCGAGGAACGGAGCCGGCGGCGATGTCTGGGCTGATCGATACGACTGAGATGTACCTTCGCACCATCCTGGAGCTGGAGGAGGAGGGCATCGTCCCGATGCGGGCCCGGATCGCCGAGCGACTGGAGCAGAGCGGCCCGACGGTCAGCCAGACGGTCGGCCGGATGGAGCGCGACGGGCTGCTCCAGGTGGCCGGTGACCGCCACCTGGAACTCACCGAGGAGGGCCGCCGGCTGGCGGTCCGGGTGATGCGCAAGCACCGGATCGCCGAGTGCCTGCTGGTGGACGTGATCGGCCTGGAGTGGGAGCAGGTGCACGAGGAGGCCTGCCGCTGGGAGCACGTGATGAGCGAGACGGTCGAGCGCAAGGTGCTCGCCATGCTCGGCCACCCGACCCAGTCGCCGTACGGCAACCCGATCCCCGGCCTCGACGAGCTCGGCGACGCCAAGGCCGAGGGGGAGGGCTTCGACTCCGCCCTGGTCAGCCTGGACGCGCTGCGCCCGGCCGAGGGCGGCGCCAGCGTGGTGGTGCGCCGGATCGGCGAGCCGATCCAGACCGACGAGGAGCTGATGCGCACGCTGCGCCGGGCCGGCATCCGCCCCGGGGCCACCGTGACGGTGGCGCCGGCGATCGGCGGCGTGCTGGTGGGCGACGGCGAGCAGGCCGCGCAGCTGGGCAAGGACATCGCCGCGCACGTCTTCGTGGCGCAGCCGGTCTGAGCGGGGTGCTTCGGGCCCGGCACGTCCCCGCGTGCCGGGCCGGAACCCCCCGGTTCCCCTCCGA
>NZ_JBHYKG010000142.1:0-4523 GCF_042741245.1 Kitasatospora sp. NPDC058965 | reverse complement strand
GGGGCGCGGGCGCGCCGCCCGCCGCTGCGGACAGTCACGGCCGCCCCCCGGTGGTGGGCGCCCCCCGGGTCGTCGCGGGGCGCTCCCGCCCCGCCCCGCCCCGGGGGCCGGGCCCCCAACCCCCCGGTTCCCCTCCGATCCCTCCCTGTCCCCCCTGCCGCCGCCCGGCTTCCCCGTCCAGGCGTCCCCTTCGGCATCCCCCCGGTCCTCGACGCCCCGGTGTGCCCCTTTCGTCTCGGTTTGGGCTTTTCGCGTCTCGCGGTGATTCATCCCCGCGGCACCTGCGGCCAACCCCCGGGCGCTGTCACACGAACGAGCGGCTTACCCCCGGGGGCGGGCCGGGTACACCGGTCTCTTATGCGCCCGGACACGCCGAGGAGCGGACCCGGTCACCGGGTCCGCTCCTCGGGCTGACGGCGGGTCAGCGCACCGGTGCCACCTGCACGGGGCCGGGCGCGGCCACCCGCGGTGCGGCGGGGGCCTCCCGGCCGCAGGCGTAGGCCAGCGGGTTGATCAGCTCCGCCGCGTCCGGCAGCCAGCGGTTCAGCGCGGACGGCGGCCGGGCCCACTGGGCGAAGCCGTACGGCCCGCTGCGGGACGGCGGCGCGACGATCCACTCGCCCTCGCCACGGCCCGTCAGGTCCAGCCGTCCGGGCGCCCAGCCGAGCTTGCGGAGCATCTCCGGCAGCTTGGCCAGGCTGCCCGGCAGCACCAGGAAGAGCAGTCGGCGCCCGTGCTGCCCGGGGGCGGGCGGCGCCTCCAGCACCGGGCCCAGCTGGAGCTCCATCCGCTCCATCCGGGCCAGGGCCAGGCAGCCGGCCCGCTCCGGCACGTCCAGCGCGTCGAACGAGCGCCCGGCCGGCAGCAGGATCGAGGCCTGCGGGCTGTCGGTCCACCAGCGCCGCACCACGCCGGGCCCCGCGCTGGCCCGCCGCCGCCAGTCCTGGGAGGCGGGGTGGGCGCCCGGCAGCGGGCAGTCCGCGGCCCCGCAGGAGCAGCGGGCCGGCCCCTCCCCGTCGACCAGGTGGGTGCCCGGCACGACCTCCCAGTGCCGCTCCTCCGCGTACCGCACCGCCTCGATCAGCAGCGGGGAGATCGGTCTGCCGTCACTGCCCGGTTCCGGGGCTGAAGGGGTCTCATCCACGTGCTGCTCAACTACCGGCCCAGGGGGCGGTTACGGGCCGTGGCCGGGAGATGGGAATGTCACTCGAACCGGTGATCAAGGCGGTCGGCACGTAAAGTCGATGGGCCGACCGGGGGGTGGCGTGCCCTGGCGTGCTCCGTGGCGCCAACTCGGCGCGCGGGCAGGCGTTCGGGCAGCGTTGGGGCGCCGTTCGCCCGGGGGCGGCCAGGTGGGCGCAGTGGGGGCGCACAGGAGCATTTTCCCGGGCGCGCATGGGAAACAGGTCGTCCGCATGGGTATCCCGATGGTGTCGTTGATCGCTAACCTGGCCTCAAGTTCCTTCACTGGCCGGGTAGTCGGCACGCCGCCGGGCGCCCGCGCCCGCGTCGGCCGACACCAGAGCAGCAGAGTCGACGCCCGCCGGCCGGAACCCGGGGGCGCTGGGGAGGCGAAGCCCATGGCCGCGAGACCACTCGTCGCACGACAGCCCAACGAGCGTCTGCAGCAGCTGATCCAGGAGGCGAGCTGCTCCAACGCGGGACTCGCCCGCCGGGTCAACCTCTGCGGCGCCGAACACGGGCTCGACCTGCGGTACGACAAGACCTCGGTCGCCCGGTGGCTGCGCGGCCAGCAGCCGCGCGGCCAGGCGCCCCAGGTGATCGCCGAGGCGCTCGGCCGCAAGCTCGGCCGCGGCGTCACGGTGGACGAGATCGGCATGGCCGACGGCAAGAACCTGACCTCCGGCATCGGCCTGCAGTTCGCCGCCACGCTGACCGGGGCGGTCGAGCAGGTCTGCGAGTTGTGGCGCAGCGACGTCAGCCGGCGCGACTTCCTGGGCGGCGCCACGGTGGCCGCCTCCGCCCTGGTCGAGCCCAGCCGGGACTGGCTGATCACCCCGCCCGACCCGGTGGTGGCCCGGGCCGGCGGCCCCCGGGTCGGGCCCTCGGACGTGGCGGCGATCCGGGCCACCACCGAGATGCTGGTCGACCTGGACCACCGGTTCGGCAGCGGGCACGTCCGCCCGGTGGTGGTGCACTACCTGAACAGCGTGGTCTCCGGGCTGCTCGGCGGCGGGTACCGGGAGGAGACCGGCCGTCAGCTCTTCGCCGCGGTGGCCCGGCTGACCGAACTGGCCGGCTACATGGCGGTGGACACCGGTCAGCCCGGGCTCGCCCAGCGCTACTACATCCAGGCCCTGAGGCTGGCTCAGGCGGCCGACGACCGCGGCTACGGCGGCTACGTGCTGGCCGCCTCGATGAGTCACCTGGCGGCCACCCTGGGCAACCCGCGGGAGATCGCCCAACTCGCCCGCGCGGCGCAGGAGGGCGCCCGCGCGGTGGCCACCCCGACCGCGATGGCGATGTTCTACGCCGCCGAGGCCCGCGGCCACGCGCTGCTGGGCGACGCCCGGTCCTGCGAGCTGGTGGCGGCCAAGGCGGTGGCGGCGATGGAGCAGCGCCGGCCGGAGGACGACCCGGACTGGATCGTGCACTTCGACGAGGCCTACCTGGCCGACGAGTTGGCGCACTGCTACCGGGACCTGGAGCAGGCCAAGCAGGCCGAGCGGCAGGCCCGGATCGCGCTCGAACTGCACCCGCCGACCCGGGTGCGCCGCCGCGCGGTGGACCTGGTGCTGCTGGCCACCGCCCAGCTGCAGCAGCGCGAGGTGGAACGGGCCTGCGAGACCGGGACCCAGGCGATGCGATTGCTCGGCGGGCTGCGGTCGAACCGCGGGGTCGAGTACCTGGACGACTTCCGGCGCCGGCTGGAGCCGTTCCGGGACCACCAGGTGGTGCGGGAGTTCCAGCAGCGCGCGGAGGTGGAGGCGGCGTGACGGACTGTCGGCGGGCCCGTGTTCGAGTCCGGAAAGTACCCTGCCCGCCTGCACACCCCCGGGGGTGAACCGGTAGCGTGGGCGCGAGGTTCCGAAGAACTCCAGCAGAAGTGGTCCGCCGTCAGCGCGGAAGAACCGAGGAAGGCCCGGGTGCTCGCACCGTACAGACAGCGCGGGCGGTCCGTTCGACGGACCGCCGCCGTGGCGCTGCCGGTGTGCCCGTGCCCGTGCACAGGTGAGGAATCGCGTTGAGCCAGCGCCGCTCGTACCCCAACTCCGGTGACTTCAACCTGGACGACCTGTTCCGGCCGGAACCGGCCCAGGGCGGCCCGGCGGCGACCCCCGCCGCGGCCCCGCCCGGGCCGCAGCCGGGCCGGGCGCCGCAGGGCGGGGAGCCGGAGTACCTGGGCGGGCCCGGGGTGGCGCAGGGCGCGCCGTGGGGCGAGCAGCCGGCCGGCTACGCGGCCCAGGCGCCGGTCCAGGAGGCCCCGGCGACCCAGTACCTGCCGCCCTACCCCACCAACGACCCGCAGGCGGGCTACGGCGGCCAGCAGGGCTTCGCGCCGGGCGGGGTGCCGCAGCAGCAGAGCTTCGGCGGCCAGCAGACCTTCGGCGGCGGGCAGTCGTTCGGCGGGCAGCCGTCCTTCGGTGGCCAGCAGGGCTTCGCCGAGGGCGGGCAGCCGTCCTTCGGCGGCCAGCAGAGCTTCGTCGAGGGCGGCCAGCAGACCTTCGGCGGCCAGCAGCAGGGCTTCGAGGGCGGCCAGCCGTCCTACGGCGGCCAGCAGGGCTTCGGGCAGCAGACCTACGGCGGCGGGCAGACCTTCGGCGGGCAGCCGGCGCCGGCCGAGCAGACCACCCGGCTCGGGCGGGCCGGCGCCGGCTCCTCCCGCCGTCCGGGCGGCCTGTCGCGCAACGCGGTGATCGGCGGCCTGGTCGCCGTCTGCGCGGTCGGCGCGATCATGGTGGCGGTGCTCGGCTCCGGCGGCAGCGACAAGCCCAAGCACCGCGACGCGAAGCCGGCCGCCAGCACCGCCGTCACGCAGACCGGGTCCGGCGGCAGCCCGTCCGCGCTCAGCGCCGACGCGCAGGCCCAGGCCCAGGCCCTGTCCGGCCTGCTCGGCACGGCCAACAGCAGCCGGCAGGCGGTGATCGGCGCGGTCGGCGCGATCAAGAACTGCGACAACCCGGCGAACGCGCAGACCGCGCTCGACCAGGCGGCCACCCAGCGCAAGCAACTGCTGACCTCGCTGGCCGCGCTCAAGGTGGACAAGCTGCCCACCGGCCAGCAGCTGGTGGACCAGCTCAACCAGGCCTGGCAGGCCTCGGAGAGCGCGGACGAGGCCTACGCGGCCTGGGCCGGCGACGCGGTGGCCGGCTGCGACCCGAGCAAGCAGGGCGACAACCCGCACCGCCAGGCCGGCGACACCGCCAGCGGCCAGGCCAGCACCGCCAAGAAGCAGGCCGCCTCGCTCTGGAACGCCATCGCCACCCAGGCGAGCCTGCCGAACCTGACCGAGTCCCAGCTCTGACGCCGCGGGCCGGTGCCCGCCCCGTGCAGGGGCGGGC
>NZ_JBHYKG010000141.1:0-21409 GCF_042741245.1 Kitasatospora sp. NPDC058965 | reverse complement strand
CAGCGGGCACCACCGGTGTCGCCGGCGTCACCGGTGACCCCGGTGACGACGCACCGTCAGCTGACGGCCTGCAGGGTCCAGTCCTGGTAGCCCTGACCGTTCGACTGCTGCAGCTCCAGCAGCCAACCGCCGTAGTACCAGCGGTTGCTGAGGCCGAGCTTGAGGTCCGAGCCCTGCGGCGACACGCTGTAGCCGCCGTTGGCCGCGGTCAGCTGCCAGAGCTGGGCGGGCGAGTCGCCGCACGGCTCCTGCATCACGTACTGGCCGGCCACGGCGTCGCCGCCGATCTGCAGGCATTTGCCGGACAGGGCCGAGCGGATCCGCAGCGCGCCCGAGCCCGCGTCGTCGAAGAGCCACTGCTGGTTGGCGTAGCCGTGCCGGTGGTAGCCGATCAGCACGTCACCGTCGTTGGTCGAACCGCCCCACATGTCGGCGGCCTGCCCGGTGAGGCCGTTCAGCAGCAGGTAGCGCCGGCCGCTGGTGGTGGGCCCGGTGCTGTCGGGGGTGCGGAAGCCGGTCGCCCGGCCGGCGGTGCCGACCGTGCCGCTCGCGTCCTTGACCGCGACGGAGACCGCGTAGGAGGTGCCGGGCCGCAGGCCGACCAGGCGGACCACGGTCGCGTCGACGGTCGCGATGCCGCGCCCGCCCACCAGGATCCGGTAGCCGGTGGCCCCGTTGACGGCGGGCCAGCTCAGCACCGCGGAGTTGGCGGTGATCTGACTGACCGTCACACCCGGACCGGTGCCCTGGGTGGGCGAGGGGGTCGGGCCGGTGGTCCGGCTGGGCGACGGGCTCGCGGTGGGCGTCGGGGACGGCGACGGGGTCGGGGTCGCGGTCGGGCCGCCGGTCGGCGAGGGGGTGGGCGTCGGGGTCGGGGTGGGGTTGGGGTTGCCGCCGCCGTTGCCCTGGATCAGGAACTGGTTGTTCGCCACGTTCCAGTGCGTGTCCAGGTAACTGCCGGGCGCGGGGTCGGTGTTGTAGTAGTCGTCGTGGTTGCAGTCCAGCCGGTCGTCGTGCTTGTTGTCCGGGCAGAGGACCTGCATCTTCGGGTAGTACGGCGCGTCGGAGTAGCACATGATGTCCCACTCGTCGGTGCAGTGGCCCGCCTTGCTGGAGTGCGGGGCGCTGTTGTTGACCGCGCCCAGGTTGTGGCCCAGTTCGTGCGCGGCGGTCGACCCGCTCCAGCAGCCGTTGTCGGTGCGGCCGTACGAGGGGCCGAAGTTGCTCAGGTTGTCCTGGCCGGGGCGCTCGTCACCCGCGAAGGTGCCGATCCCGCAGTAGACGTTCGCGTCGGCGAACATCATGTACTTGCGGTCCTTGCGGTTGTACCCCAGCTTCGCGAGTGCGTCGTTGGTCGCGCCGAACTCCTGCAGGGCGGTCGCGGAGAGCTCCACGTCGAGCACCGTCGCCGTGCAGTCCGCGTTGGTCACGAACCGCACGTGCCGGTTGCCGCCGGTCTCCTCCGCGCTGGCGTTGTAGATGACGTCGACGTCGGCGGCCCACTGCTGGAACGAGGCGAGGTACTGGCCGTACCGGTCCTGGCCGGGGCCGTGCACGTACAGCACCTGCACCCGGTTGCCCGCGCTGCCGTCACCGTCGCAGAGCACCGTGCCGCTGCCGGCGGCAGCGGTACCGCTGCCCGAGCCGGCCGCGGCGGCGGCACCGGGGACCTGGGTGGAGGCGGCGGCCGTGACGGTCCCGCTGGTCGCGTCGACCACGGTCGGCGCGTCCTTCAGCAGGGCGGCCGCGGCCGGGGCCTGGTCGCCGCCGTGGGACGGCAGCACCGGGGTCGGCGCCGTCGCGGCGACGGGGGCGGTGGACGCCTTGACGTCCAGGCCCTTCGGCGGCGCGTCGGGCCCGTGCGTGCACAGCCCGGCGGCGGACACCCGGTACACCCCGACGCACGGGTCGCCCTGCGGCGCGATCTTCAGCCCTTCGTAGACCATGCCGCGGGCCGGGTCGTCGGCGGGTATCGCCTTCACCGGCGCGGGCGCCTGGCCGTGCTGGGGCGCCGAGGCGGGCGCGCGGGTGCCGGAGGCGGCATCGGGCAGGATCACCGCCTCCCCGTTGGCCGCGTCACCCACCATCGCCGTCGCACCCGGGCCGGACTGAGTCTCCGTCACCAACCCGTACCCCACCACGCTGAGCACCAGAGCGGCGGTCGCACCCACCGTGGTGATCAGCATCCGGCGCGGGCGGGGTCGCCGCTTCGCCGCTCGTTTGCCAGTCATCTGCTTTCTCCCTGTCTCGGCAGTTGAACTACGCCGACACCTTGGGAGACCCGCGGGCCCGGTCCGGATCACGGAAACTCGCGGAAATTCTTTCGAGACCGTGGGCCGGCGGCCTCAGGAGGCGACGGAGAGGACCACTGCCAGCCCGGCCAGCACCAGGAGCAGCAGCACCACCCGCGGATTGCCGAGGTTGACGGTCCAGCCGATCCCGAACCGCTTGGGCACCAGCAGCGCCGGGTCCGACCGGTTGACGTACACGGTGCCGCCCGCCCGCCAGTACCGGTCGTCGTCGGCGTGCACCAAGCCGGTGTCCGGGTCGTCCGCACCCGCCCCGTCCGTACCCGGCCCGTCCCCGCCCGTCCCGTCCCGAGCGGGCCCGGTCAGCCGGCTGCCGCCCTGGCCGGTGCGGACCGACACGAGCACCACCACCGCCAGCCCGGCCAGCACCGGCGCCAGCAGCGACACCGGGGAGAGCGCGGCGGCGCCGGCCCAGATCTTCAGCGCGGCCAGCAGCATCGACAAGTCGATACAGGCCGCCAGCACCAGCAGCGCGGCACCGACCCGGGCGACGAACCGGCGGTACCGGGCCGCACTCGCCGCCGGGTGCGCCGGGTCCAGGTCGGCCCGCCCGCGCGCGACGGCCCACACGATCCCCACCATCAGCGCGGTCACCAGCAGTTGGACGAGGACCGGCGCGAAGGCGGTGGGCAGCGACTTGGCCGCGTACCGGTCCGCCGTCCCGCCGCCGCCGTAGTGCACCGGCAGCCGGGCCGGCATCCCCCGGTAGCGGACCGCGCCGATCGCCGCCGTCACCACCGTCAGCAGGACCGCCGGCAGCGCCCAGAGCCCGGCGACCGCCCGGGGACCGGTGCGCAGCGAGGTGTCCGCCGCCACCCCCTGGCGCAGGCCGTCGTACCAGCCGCCGGCCCGCTTCGCCGCCAGCACCGCCCGACGGGCCCGGACGTACCCGGCCGCGGCCACCGCGACGGCGGCGAGCGCCGGCAGCACCGCGGCCGCCCCGGCCGCCACCCCGTGCCCGCCGCCGGCCGCGACCGCGAACCCGCCGCCCGCCAGCAGCACGGCACCGCCGGCGCCGGCCAGCCACCTGCGGTAGGACCGCCGCTGCGCGGCGATCACCGGCTCACCGAGGCGGGCCGCCGGGACCCGCGCGCCGAACGGCAGGTCGGGCGCCGTCAGCGACGGCATCAGCCAGGCCAGCACCAGCACCACCACCGGGGCCAACACCCCGGGCACCACCACTGCCGCGTTCACCGGGCCTCCCCCCGCATCGTCGTGGTCGCCGCGTCGAACCCGTCCACCGCCGCCGCGCAGGCCGCGAGCACGGCCGGCCCGTCCAGCCCCCGGGCCACCGCCTCGGCCAGCAGCGTGCGCAACCGGCCCGCCCACTCCTCGGCGAATCCGTGCTCCGCCGGCCCGGACCGCGGGCCGCGCCGGACCACCGCCCCGCTCTTGCGGGTGAGCAGCAGCAGCCCCTCGCGGCGCAGCAGGTCGTAGGCCTTGTTGACGGTGTGGAAGTTGATCCCGAGGTCGCCCGCCAACTGCCGGGTCGACGGCAGCGCGCTCCCCTCGACCAGCTCACCGGTGGCGACGGCGACCACCACCTGGTCCCTGATCTGCTGGTAGATCGGGACCTCACTGCTCAGGTCAAGGTTGAGGATCACCGGCGCCCGTCCGTCCGTTCGACAGCTGCTCTAGTACTTATAGAACAGCTGCCGAAAGCCTGGCAAGACCCGGTCACGGCACCGTGACCGCCATCTTGCCCAGCGCCTCCCCCGACTCCAGCCACCGGTGCGCCTCGACGATCTCGTGGAAGTCGAAGACCCTGCTCGGCCCGGCCCTCAGTGCACCGGACTCGACCTTGCGGAAGATGTCCGCGAACGGGATCCCGGTGAGCGGGAAGTGCTCACCGCCCAGGACGAAGGCGCTGCCGAAGAAGCTCAACTGGACGGCGCCGGGCAGGTCGACCAACGGGTCGAACCCGGCGACCGGGGCGAATCCGCCCAGGAACCCGACCTGGCAGACCCGCCCGCGCGGCCGGACGGCGGCCAGCGAGTCGCGCAGGGTGCTGTTGCCCACCACGTCGAGCAGCGCATCCACCTCCAGCCGCGCGCCACGGACCTGCGCGGCCAGCCCGCCGTCGTCCACCAGGACTCGGTCCGCCCCCAACTCCTCCAGCAGGCCTGCCCGTTCCCGGCTCCTGGTGGTGGCCAGCACGGTCGCCCCGGACTCGGCGGCCAGGTTCACCGCGGCCTGGCCGAGCGCGGAGGTCGCCCCCCGCACCAGGACGGTCTGACCATCCGTCAGAGCCAGGTTGCCGAACAGCGCACTCCAGGCGGTGGCGTACACCTCCGGCACGGCCGCCAGCCGCTCCCAGCCCAGGGTCGAGTCCACGGCCACCACGTTGCTCGCCGGCACCGTCACCAGCTGCGCGTAACTCCCGTTCCTGGTCCGGCCCATGCCACCCAGGATCGCCACCACCCTGGTCCCGCGGGCGAGTCGGCCCGCGGGGTCGTGCTCGACGGTGCCGGCGCACTCGATGCCGGGCACCCGCGCCACCTCGCCCCAGGCCCCGCTGCGCATGTACGCCTCCGCGTGGTTCAGCCCGAACGCCCGGACCCGGATGAGCACGTCACCCGCCCCCGGAACCGGGTCGGGCAGCTCGACGACCCGCAGCACCTCGGGCCCACCGGGGGTGGAGATCTCAACAGCCAGCACAGCGCCACTCCATTCTTGAGCAGTCATTCAATAACTGGTCCGGAAAAAGGGCCGCCCACCGAGGGGCGGCCCCGAAACTCGAAACTCGAAACCTGAAGCCCGAAACCCGACGCTCAGGCCAGCGCCGCGAAGGCGCCGTCCACGACGGCCCGCAGCACCACCCCGTCAGGGTTGGCCTTGCCGATCACCATCAGCCCCTGACAGGACGCCAGCAGCATCTTCGCGGCCAACCCCGGATCCAGGTCGGCCCGCACCTCACCCCGGCGCACCGCGTTGCCGAGCGCCGCGGCCATGCACCGCTCCAGCCGCGCATGGTGACCGCGCACCACGGCGGCGGCCTCGTCGTCCTCCGCCGCGTCCTCGATCGCCGCGTTCACCAGCAGGCACCCCTGCCGCCCCTGCGGGCTGAGCAGGTCCGCCACCAACCCGTCGAAGTACCCGCGCACCTCGGGCAACGAGGCCGACGCCGCCGCCAACTCGCCGAGCTTCTGCGGCACCACCAACGCGGCGTACCGCTCCAGCGACTTGACGAACAGGGCGTGCTTCCCACCGGGGAACGCCCCGTACAGGCTGCCGGGCCTCACCCCGGTGGCCTTCACCAACTCCTCCACGGAGGTGGCCCGGTAGCCCCGCTCCCAGAACCGCAGCATCGCCCGGTCCAGCACTGTGTCGGGGTCGAACTCCCGCGGTCTCGCCATGCGGCAACAATACTTGAGTGGTCATTCAAGAACAAGCCTCCCGCACCGCGGCCGGCTCCCGGCCCGCTCCCGGCGTGTCCCGGCGAACCGGTCCGGCGGGCCCGGTCCGCGTGGCATCCTGGTCGCCGATGGCAGCCATACGGGACGCGCGGGGGCACGAGTGGCCGCCCGTCCGCGCCCCGAAAGCCACCGCGGGTCCCGCCCCCGAGCCGACCGGAGCCCCCACCGGCGACCACGCGTCCGCGGTCCTACGATCGCCTGCCCACGGCACGGACGAGTTCGGCGACGGCCTTGAGCAGCGCGGCACGCTCGCGCGGGGCGGTGCCGCGCAGGGCGACGGTGACGATCCGGACCATCGCCACGGTGACGATCAGTACGCCGGCCACGGACGCCAGCGCGGCCCATGCGGTGACAGCCATGTCAGTCCTTCCCTCGGTGCTGCCGCCCGGTCGGGCGGCTCCCCGCCATCCCACCGGTGCACGCCGGTTCGCCACCAGGCCTGCTGGACCCGATGGTCCGGTCGGGCAGCGGGCCTGCTCAGCACCACGGTCGCTGGGCCGGCGGATGGACCGGATGGACCGAGTGGACCGGTCGGACCGGACGGACCGGTCGGACGCGCGGCAGCAGGACGGGAACGGTGACCGCGTCGTCGGAGCCGAGTCCGGGCCGAGCCGCGCTGCGCGACGCGCTGGTGCACCTGGAGGGCCGGGCGCTGCGGGGGCGGCACCGCAGCGAGGTGATCGCCGAAGCCGGCAAGCGCTGCCCCGAGTTGCCGAAGCTGTCCAAGACCACGGTCGGCAACTGGTTCCAGGAGGGCGTGCCGGCCAAGGACTTCGCCGCGCTCTGGGCACTCGTCGACGTCCTGCTCGACTGGAGCCACCCGTCGCCGGGCAGCCGGCACGAGGGCGTGCGGACTCCGACCCCGAGCAGGAGCATCCTGGCGACCCCGAGCAGGAACATCCCGGCGGAGAAAGCCCTCTGGCACAAGCTCTGGGAACAGGCGAGCGGCTCCCGGCCCGCGCCCAGGCGGGCCGTCGAGCCGCACCTGGGGAACTACCTGGCCGCTGCCCGGGAGGCCGCGACGGTGCACCCCTATCCGGGTGTCCTCGACCTCCCCGGGCTTCCCGCACTCAGCCGGGTCTACGTGCGCCAGCAGGCCAGGACCGGGGCCGTGGTCGGTCCGGACGCACCGACCGAGGCCGACGGCATCGGCCTGGCGATCCCCGCGGAGCGGGTGTTCACGGCCGACACCGGCCTCTGCTTCCTGGTGGCCGGGCCCGGCGGTGGCAAGTCCAGTCTGCTGCGGGCCCATCTCGCCGAGTCCACCGCCAGGTGGCTCGACGGCGCGGGCGGGAAGTCCGTCCCGGTCGTGCTCCCCGCCACCGCGCTCACCGGATCCGAGCCGCTCCCCGCGGTCATCGCGAAGGCGGTGACCGCCGAACTCGTCCTGTTCGGCCTGCTGGCCGAGTTGACCGCCGACACCTTCCGCCGACCGCCGCATCCCCGAGCCGTCTGGCTGGTCCTGGTCGACGGCCTCGACGAGTTGCCCAGCCAGGCGGACCGCAGCCGCGTGCTGCGCACGCTGTCCGCGGCGGCCAAGGCCGGACCGGAGCACTACCGGTTCGTCGTGGCCACCCGGCCACTGCCCCCGGGCGAGGTCGAGCAGCTCGACGCGGCGCACTTCGAACTGCAGCCCTTCAGCCCCCACGAGCTGCGCAGCTACGCCGCGAACTGGTTCAGCGACCTGGACGATCCGGTGCGCCACACCGAAGCCTTCACCGCAGCACTCGAACGCTCCCGGTTGGACGTCCTGGCCCGGACACCGCTGGTGGCCGTCATGCTCTGCCAGCTGTACCGGGCCGACCCCGCCCGGCCGCTCCCGGAGGGCCGCACCGGTGCCTACCGCGCCTTCGTGGACCTGGTCTACCGGCAGAACACCCACAAGAGCATCCGGCAGACCCACGAGCAGGCGGTCCGCACCCTGGCCGGCCGCCACCAGGTCGCGGAGGACCTGCGGGCGGCCGAACAGGCCGCCCGGCACGTCTGCGACCACCTGCCGGCACTGATCGACCGGTTGGCCCACGAGCGGTTCAACGGCACCACCACCCCCACCCTGTCGCTGCTGGCCGAGCTGCTGCCCGTCCCCCGCCCGGCCCAGGTGACCCCACGGCTCTGGCTCTCCTTCCTCGGCGATCTGCTGCGCCCCGTGGGCCTGTTGACCCAGCGCGGCGACGAGTTCGACTTCCTGCACCAGTCACTGCTCGAGTACCAGGCGGCCTGCCACGCCACCCGCGACGAGCAGGCCCGCCGCCGCACCCTGGACACCGTGCTCCCCCGGGAGGAGGCGTACGACCGGCTCCAGTTGGTCGCCGACCGGGACGCCTCGTACTTCGGCTTCCTGCTCGACGGGCTGCTCACCCCGACCGACGCGATCGCCGTCGAGACGCTGCGCCGGCTGGACACGCTGGTCGGCCGCGACGGGGTCGCCGCCGGCCGACTCATCGCCGCACAGGTGGAGTTGAGGACGAACCTGCCCACCGGGCACACCGTCCGCTGGCTGACCCGGATCGCCGGGAACGCCGACTTCCACGGCTACACCCGGGTGCACGCCGCCGTGGTCCTGACCGGGATGACCGGGCACCAGCACCTCGGTGCGCGGATGCTCGCCGACCTCGCCGTGGACACCGGGCTCGACGGCGACATCCGGTCCCGGGCGACCGACGCCTGGATCCGTACCGTGGAAGTGCGACCCGGCGCTCCGGTGACCGACCCGGCCGAACTGACCCTGCTCACCGCCCTCGCACAGGACGCCACGCTCGACAGCCTGACCCGGGTACGGGCGACCGATGCCTGGATCCAGCTGGCCGAGGGTCAGGTCGCCGATCCGGCCTGGGTCCGGGCCGCGGCGGAGCTGCTGGCCCGGGTGGCCCAGGACACCACGCTCCACCACCTCTACCGGGGCGAGACGGCGGGGCGGCTGGCCGGACTGGCCGGGTCCGAGCCGATCGCCGCCGCGGTGCTGGCCAAGCTGGCCAAGGACACCTCCCGCTACATCGACCACCGGATGCGGTCCGCCGAGCAGCTGGCCGGTCTGCCCGGGCACGAGTCGATCGCCGCGGAGGTGCTGGTGCACCTGGCCGCGGACCGCACGCTCCCCGACCATGCCCGGATCCACGCCGCCGACACCCTGGCCGACCTCCCCGGGGCCGAACCGGCCGCCGCCGAGGTGCTGATCCGGCTCGCGGAGGACACCGGCCTCGCCGGCGGCGCTCGCGTGGAGGCCGCACAACTCCTGTCCTGCCTGCGGGGACAGGCACGGGAGAGCGCCGAGCTGCTCGCCTGGCTCGCCGTGGACACCGCGCTCGTCGGAACGGCCCGGGTCAGGGCCGCCGAGACCCTGGCCGAACTGCCCGAGCACGAGCCGACGGCCGTCGGGATGCTCACCGGGCTCGCCCTCGGCACCGAGTGCGGGAGCGACGTCCGGGTGGCGGCGGCTTCGGGCCTGGCCTGGGTCCCGGGACACGAACTGCGCGGTGCGGCCTTGCTGAGCGACCAGGCCCAGGACCCCGCCCTCGACACCGGCGCCCGCGTCGAGGCTGCCGCCTGCCTGGCGCAGGTCGCCGGGCACGAGCGGTCCGGGACCGAGCTGCTGACCGGCCTGGCCCGGGACGCCACGCACGACGGCAACGACCGGGTGGCGGCGGCCGAGTACCTGGCCTGGATCCCCGGACACGACCGCACGGCCGCGGACCTGCTGGCCCGCATCGCCGGGGACAGCACCGTCCACACCGGTGCCCGGATTCAAGCCGTCAACATCCTGAGCACGTTGCCCGCGCACCGTCGCACGGCGACGACCGTGGTGGCCCGCCTCGCCGCCGACGCCACCCTTGCGCCCGACGACCGGGTGGACGTGGCCGAGTGCCTGGCCTGGATCCCCGGACACGACCGCACGGCCGCGGACCTGCTGGCCCACATCGCCGGGGACGGCTCCCTCAACAACGGCACCCGGATCCGCGCGGCCGAGATCCTGAGCGCGATGCCCCGGCACCGCCGTGCGGCCGCCGGCGTCGCGGCCCGTCTCGCCCGCGACGCGGGCCTCCTCGGGAACGACCGCGAACGGGCGGCCGACCTGTACCGGAGCCTGGCCGCACTGGTCGATCACGGCGCCGCACGGGCGGTCTGACCGCGCCCCGCCGAGAACCACCCGGCCCCTAGGGACGGCCCGACCACGAACGGCCCGCCGCCCGGCACCGCACTCGTGTGCGCGGTGCCGGGCGGCGGGCCGTCCTGTCGACGTGACGCCCCGTCAGGCCTCCCGGCCGTCCATCCGGTACCGGCGGGCGAACTGCGGGATCATCCGGGTGGTGGGCCCGGTCGGGTGGAGCAGGTCGGGGGCCTGGGTGTGGATCGGGACCACGACCTTGGGGGCCGCCCGGTGCACCAGCGCGTGCAGGTCGTCGGCGGTGGCGTGGCCGAAGGAGCCGATCCGGCGCAGCGGGACCTCCAGCGCGGCCAGCCACTCGGTGAACAGCTGCCAGCGCGACTCGAACGGACCGAGCGGCTCGCCGTTGGCGTGCAGCCAGACCGTCCCCGGTCCGAGCGGCAGGTCGGCCAGCTCGGCGATGTCGCTCAGGGTGCCCATGTCCGGCTGGTAGACGAAGGCGCCGGGCTCGGCGCGCAGCGCGTCCGGGCCGACCGAGCTCCAGGGGAGCACGCCCTCGATGCCGGCCGCCTGCAGGAAGGCCGCGACGCGGTCGCCCCAGACGATCCGGCGGCCGGCCGCCGCCGCGATCTCCAGGAACTCGGCGACCCGCTCCAGGTCGCGGGGGTAGAGGCCGAGCAGCACCAGGTCCCGGCCGGCGTCGGCGAGCGCGGCGGCGAAGTCGGCGGCCACGTCGTCCTCGGTGCGCGCCGGACCGGCCGGCAGGCCCAGGCCCAGCGCGGTGCCCTCGGTGACGAGCAGGTCGCAGCCGGCGGCGCGGTCGGCGAAGTGCCAGGAGCGCTCGGGCGAGCGGCCGTGGAACCGGATGTCGCCGGTGAAGGCGAGCACGCCGTCGCTGGTGGTGACCAGGTAGCCGCTGGCGCCGGGGGTGTCGTGGTCGACGGGGATCCGCTCCACCGTCATCGGGCCCACCGCGACCGGGGTCTCGTCGGCGACCGGGTGCCACACCGGGTCGCCGCCGGGCAGGCCGTCACCGGCCTCGGCGAGGGCGCCGAGCAGGGCGATGGTCTCGGGCGAGGCGTGCACCGGGACCTCGGGACGGACGAAGCCGGCCAGACCGCAGTGGTCGATGTGGCCGTGCGTCAGGAACAGCGAGGTCGGCATCACCTCGGCGGCCAGCGGGTCACCGGCGTCCAGCAGCGCCGGGTCGTACACGCCGCCGATCCGCGGCGCCGCGCCCATCCGCAGCCGCTGCGCCAGGTGGCGTTCGGGGCGCAGTGCCACCGGGGCGCGGAACAGGTCGGCGCCGGCGGGGACGTCCATGCCGAAGTCGAGCATGACCCGGTGGCCGCCGTCGGTGACGATGATCTTGCTGGAGCCGATGACGCCTACGCCGCCCCAGAATTCAACAGTGGTCAAAAGAAAGATCTCTTCCTAGAGGGATGGTGCGGTGCGCGAGGAGCGGTCCGTGGCCCAGGCCCGCAGGGCCGGCAGGATCTCCTCGACGCGGGCTCCGGTCGCGGTGGCCGGGCCGTCGGCGCGGCCGAAGCGGTCGATGTAACCGGTGGCGGCGCCGAGCGCGGCCGCCGGTGCGATGTCGTTGCGGTAGTGGTCGCCGATCGAGAAGAGCGAGGCGGCCGGACGGTCGACCAGCTCGGCCTCGATCCAGCGGCGCAGGCCGACGGGCTTCGCGGCGCCGGGGACGACCTGGTCGAAGGCGTCGGCCAGGCCCATCCGCGCCAGCAGCGGGGCGAGCCCCTCGGCGGGGCTGTTGGTGGCCAGCACGATCCGCACCTCGCCGCGCAACTGCGCGTAGAGCTCCACCAGCGGCTCGACGATCTCCAGTGCGCAGGACTCGTCGAGCATGTGCACCCGGCTGGCCAGGAAGGCCTGCTGGACGGTGTCGGGGTCGATCCGGTGTCCGGCGGCGAGCGCCTGGACCACGCCCCAGCCGTCCTCGGCGGCGCGCAGCAGCGCGGCCTCGGCCGGGTCCTGCGCGCCGTCGGCCGCGGCCACGCCCTCGGCCAGGTAGCGCTCGAAGACGTCCAGGAACGCGGTCGCCTCGGCAGCGCCGAGCCCGGCGGCGACCCGACGCGCGTAGAACCGGATCGGCTCGTCGCTGCGGTACACCGTGCCGTCGAAGTCGGAGACGATGATCGGTCGGGGGTCAGCCACGGACGCCTCCGGCGGCGGACAGGGCGCCCCGGATGAACTGCCGCTGCAGCACCAGGAAGAACGCCATCACGGGCAGGGTGGTGAAGGTCACCGCGGCGGCCAGCGCGGGGAAGTCGGTGCCCTCCGCGGAGTTGAAGAGCGACAGGCCGACCTCGACCGGCTGCACCGTGTTGGAGGACTCCATCGTGCTGCTGGTCATGATGACCGGCCACAGGAAGGAGTTCCACGACCCCAGGAAGACGTTGACGGCGATGATCAGCAGCGCCGGGCGCACCATCGGCACGCCGATCGACCAGAGCACCCGCAGCCGGGAGGCGCCGTCCAGCGAGGCCGCGTCGAGGATCTCCTGCGGGATCGCCAGGAAGAACTGCCGGACCAGGAAGATCCCGAAGACGCTGGCGCCCCACGGGATGATCTGGATCCAGTAGGTGTTGAGCAGGTGCAGGTCGTTGGCCAGCACGTAGTCCGGGATGATCAGCACGGTGCCCGGCATCATCAGCACCGACAGCACCAGCAGGGTCAGCGCCTTGCGGCCGCGGAACCGCAGCACCCCGAAGGCGAAGCCGGCCAGCAGCGAGGTGACCAGGCAGAGCAGCACGGTGCAGCAGGCGATCAGGACGGTGTTGGCGAACAACCGCACCCACGGCGCGGCGTCCCAGGCGCGCGCCCAGTTGGACCACTGCCAGTGCGGCCAGAGCACCGGCGGGAAGGTGCTGAACTCGCCGGGCTTCCCGAGGGAGATGACGACGGTCCAGTAGAACGGGAAGACGAACGCGGCGCCGATGAGCAGCGCCAGCGCGCGCCGGGCGTGGCGCCCGGCGCGGCCGGCGGCTCGCGAGGCCGGCCTCCTTCCCTGGTGGGAGGCGGTCTTCATCGGTTCATCAGCCCTGGGTCTTGGCGGTGGTGCAGGCGTTCTGCGCGGTCTTCAGGGCGTCGGCGGGCGCCGCGCCGTTGTCCAGCACGTCCTGGATCGCGGTCGCCTCGTAGCCCTGGCACTTGAAGATCCAGTTGTACGGGGGCAGCGCGAAGGCGGTGTCGAGCTCGGAGACCGCCGCGGTCTCGTAGGGGTTCTTGGCAATGAAGTCCTGCATCTGCGGCAGCGCCTGCGGGGTGACCGGCAGGTAGCCCGAGGTGGCGGCCCAACCGGCCTGCTCCTCCGGGCTGGTGATGAACTTCATGAACGCCCAGGCGGCGGCCTTCTGGTCGGCGGTGGCGCTCTTGAAGACCACCATGTTGGTGCCGGTCAGCTCGTTGACCGCGCCCTTGTCACCGCTCGGCAGGGCCGAGATGTTCATCGCGAACTTGTCGCCGACGGTCTTCTTCTCGAAGCCGTAGCCGGCCGCGGAGGAGATGTCGAAGGCGCCCTTCTGCGCGCCCAGCGCGGTCTCGCCCGGGTAGTTCTTGCCGGTGGCCAGCGCGTGCGCGTCCTTGAGCGACTTCAGGTAGGTCATCGCCTTGACGGCGCCGTCGTCGTTCAGGTGCGGGGTGCCGTCGGCGTCGTACAGCGCGCCGCCGTCGGCCTTGTCCAGGATCTCGAACCACTGGGTGCCGAACGCGGCGCCGGCGGCCGAGCCCGGGTCGATGGTGGAGCCGGTGACGCCGTTGGTGGAGACCGCCTTCATCGCGGTGGCGTAGTCGTCCCAGGTCTTCGGCTCGCTCTGGCCGGCCGCCTTGAGCATGTCGGCGTTGTAGAACAGGATCAGCACGCTCTTGTTGAACGGCCACATCCAGTTCTTGCCGTCGCCCAGCGCCAGGTCCTTCTGGATGCCCTTGTAGAAGGTGGAGACCTGCTGCGGGGTGTCGGTGCCCGCCAGCTCGCTGATCGGGGTGAGCGCGCCGCCCGACTGGAAGTAGGAGGCCCAGCTCTCGTACACCTGGCCCATGGTCGGCGCGTTGCCCGCCTGCACCTCGGCCTTCTCCTTGGTGTACATCGTCGCGTAGTCCGGGTCGCCCTGGAGCTTGACCGTGATGTTCGGGTACTTGGCCTGGAAGTCCGAGACCAGCTTGTCCATCGCCGGCTTCAGCGTGCCGATGGTCATCGCCTCCTCGAAGGTGATGGTCACCGGCGTGGTGGGGACGGCCAGTTCGTGACCGCTCGGCGCGGAGGCCGAGGCGGCGGACCCGGCGGACGTGCCGCCGCCGGCGCAGGCGGTGAGGCTGAGGGCCGCGAGGGAGGCGACGGCGGCGATGCGGAGACGCATGGAGGGTGTCCGTTTCTCGTGCTGTGTGGGACGGTGCGGGAACTGCGTGGGACGGTGCGGGACCGGTCCGGCGGGGGCGGAGCGGGCGGAGCGGGCGCGCCGCGCGGCGGCACGCCGGGGTTCACACCAGGGCGGAGTCCGCACCGGCGGCGGTGCGCCGGCGGACCAGGGTGAACAGGATCGTGACGGCGAACAGGACCACGGCCAGCGCGGCGCCGTAGCCGGTGTCGCTCAGCACGAACGCCTCCTGGTAGACCAGGTAGCTCAGCGTCGTGGTGGCGTAGACCGGGCCGCCGCTGGAGAGCGCGTAGAACTGCGTGAACGCCTGCAGCGAGGTGATCGCCGTGATCGCGACGACGAAGGTGGTGACCGGCCGCAGCTGGTGCCAGGTGATGTGCCAGAACTCCTGCCAGGCCGAGCAGCCGTCCACCCGGGCCGCCTCGCTCAGCTCGTTCGGCAGGGTGGCCAGGCCGCCGAGGAAGACCACGGTGGTGAAGCCGACCTCGTGCCACAGGCTGTAGATGATCACCGCGGGCATCGAGGAGGCCGAGGACTGCAGCCAGTCGGAGGTCGGCAGGTGCAGGCTGTGCAGCACCCAGTCGGCCAGCCCGAACCGGGGGTTGAAGATCCAGACCCAGATCATCGAGGTCGCGATCATCGGTGTGGCGTGCGGCACGAAGATCGCCACCCGGGAGGCGTTCAGCAGCGCGCCGCCGCGCTGCAGCAACAGCGCCAGGGCCAGCGACACCGCGGTCCCGCCGATCACCATGGCCCCGCTGAAGTACAGCGAGTGCCACAGGCTGGAGAGGAACGTCGGCTGGGTGGCGGAGATCAGGCGCTGGTAGTTGCCGATCCCCTTGAAGGTGGACATCGCCGGGTTGAGCGCGTTCCACTTCCACAGCGAGACGTAGAACGTATAACCGGTCGGGACGATGACGAAGGTCGCGAAGATGAGCACCGCCGGAGCCGAGTAGGCCCAGCCCCATCGGGTGGTGCGGAAGTCGCGGGCCGGAGTCCGGCGGCGGGTGAGGCTGCCCGGCGCGGTGACCGGCCGGGCGGTGGTCGTTGCGGTCACGCGGAGTACTGTGGCGGCGGCCGGTGTCGCGCAAGCCAAGCAATGATGAACAGCTGACAACAAGCATCACCATATTGGTGATCAGCAGATATCCTGAAAGGCTGGCCACTCGCACAGCCTCTGCCGCCTGACGGCCCCTCACCCGCCCCTGACGCAGCGTCAGCGAGCGCGTTCCACGTCGGCCGACCGCCCCCCGAGTCGGCCCCACCCGATCCGACGGAGCGTCGGCCGCTGCCGTCCCATGAGCAGCCCATGCGCAAAACTGCGCGCAACAGCCTTGAGCGAGCAGAAACGTACTGCTAGCCTCCCCCGGCGGGCGCCCGCGCGCGCCCGCACGCACCTCCCGACGGCTGTCATGACCTCCTCACGGCAGCCCGCGCACCGCACGCTCCACCCCCTATCACTTGGACGTGGCATGCGAACTACCCTGACCCGGTTACCCCGGACCGCCCTCGCCGCCGTGCTCGCCCTGGTCTGCGCGCTGCTCGGCGCCCAGCACCCCGCCCACGCGGCCACTCCCGCCGGCGGCACCCTCGCGCTCGCCGGCAGCCACCGACTGTCCTGGCAGAGCCCGACCTACGCCAACGGCTCGGTGCCGGACCCCGCCCACTGCCCGCCGCAGGCCCAGGACCCCGGCGGCCTGACCTGCGACCGCTTCGACCTGACCGTCGACGTGCCGGCCTCCTACTGGCAGGGCAATCCGGACGGCGGCGTCCCGGTCGCCATCACCTGGCAGGACCCGACCAACGACTTCGACCTCTACATCTACGACAGCGCGGGCCACGAGGTCGCCGAGAGCGCCGGCTCCACCGACCCCGAGGCGACGGTGATCCCGGCCGCCTCCGGCACGTACCACGTGGTGGTGGTGCCCTACGCGGTGACCAACGGCTCGTACACCGGCACCGCGAACATCCCGACCAGCACCACCGTCGGCGCCGTCACCGGCTTCTCGCACGCCGACGACGGCAGCTACCAGCTGCGGGCCGGCGCCGCGGCCGCCCGGATCGACTTCACCGGTGACGACGTGTTCCGGCTCCAGCTCGCGCCGGACGGCACCTTCACCGACCCGGCCGGGCGCGAGATGGTGCAGCACCCCCCGGCCACCGTCCGGACCACCAGGCAGTTCGACGCCGGCGACTACTACGGCATCGCCACCAAGGACCTGACCCTGCGGGCCTACAAGAACCCGCTGCGGTTCGCCCTCTACCGGGCCGACAACCGCACCGTGGTCTGGCAGGAGACCCAGGGGCTCACCTGGACCGACGACGCGGTGCAGCAGACCCTGGCACGCGGCGCCCAGGAGCAGTTCTACGGCGCCGGCGAGCAGAACGGCAGCTTCTCGCACCGCGACCGGACCGTGCACGTGGCCAACAGCTTCGACTGGAACGAGGGCGGCTACAACAACTCGCAGCCGTTCTACCTGTCCAGCAACGGCTACGGCGTGTTCCGCAACACCTTCGCACCCGGGGTCTACAGCTTCGGCGACCCGGTCCGCACCTCCGCCCAGGAGCGCCGGTTCGACGGGTACTTCATGGCCAGCCCCGGCGGCCCCGACCTGAAGAGCGTGATCGGCGAGTACACCGACCTGGTCGGCAAGCCGTTCATGCCGCCGGTCTACGGCCTGGAGCCGGGCGACTCGGACTGCTACCTGCACAACGCCAACCGCGGCGAGCGGCACACCCTGGACGCGCTGAAGGTGGCCGACGGCTACACCTCCCACCAGACCCCCCTGGGCTGGATGCTGGTCAACGACGGCTACGGCTGCGGCTACGAGAACCTGCAGCAGACCGGGCAGGGCCTGCGCGACCACCAGATGCAGCTGGGCCTGTGGACCTCGACCGGCCTGCCCAACCAGGGCGAGGAGGTCAAGGCGGGCGTCCGGGTCCGCAAGCTGGACGTCGGCTGGGTCGGCCCCGGCTACCAGTTCGCCCTGGACGGCTGCCAGCAGGCCTACGACGGCATCGAGCAGAACAGCGACGCCCGCGGCTTCGTCTGGCTGCCGGTCTCCTGGGCCGGCGCACAGCGCTGCGGGGTGCTCTGGAGCGGCGACCAGACGGGCAGCTACGACTACGTGCGCTGGCAGATCCCCACCTACGCGGGCGCCACCATGTCCGGCATCGCCTACGACACCGGCGACGTGGGCGGCATCTTCGGCAACGACCCGAAGGTGGAGACCCGGGACCTGCAGTGGAAGACCTTCGTCCCGACCGTCATGACCATGGACGGCTGGGCGACGGGCGACAAGCAGCCCTGGGCCTCCGGCGAGCCGTACACCTCGATCAACAACAAGTACCTGCAGCTCAAGGAGCGCCTGCTGCCGTACCTGTACACGCTGGCGGCGCAGGCCCACACCAGCGGCGTCGGCGCCGTCCGGCCACTGGCGCTGGAGTACCCGAACGACCCCGCCACCTGGGGCGACACGGCCAAGTACGAGTTCCTCAGCGGTGACAGCTTCCTGGTCGCCCCGGTCTACGACTCCTCCGACACCCGCAACGGGATCTACCTGCCCGCGGGCACCTGGGTGGACTACTGGACCGGCCGGACGTACCAGGGCCCGACCACGGTCAACGGCTACCACGCGCCGCTGGACACCCTCCCGCTGTTCGTCCGGGCCGGGGCCGTGGTGCCGATGTGGCCGCAGGGCACGCTCTCCTGGCAGACCCGGGACACCGGTCGGCTCGACTACGACGTCTACGCCCAGGGCGACTCGCAGTTCACCCTGTACGAGGACGACGGCACCACCCGGGCCTACCAGCAGGGCGCCAGCGCGACCCAGCGGGTGACCGTGCACGCGACCGGGCACGGCCACGGCTCGACCGAGCTGACCGTCGGGCCGAGCGTGGGCGACTACACCGGCAAACCGGCCGCACGCAGCTACGAGTTCACCGTCCACACCGGCGCGGCGCCGGCCCAGGTGCTGCTGGACGGCCGGCCGCTGGCGGCCGGTGCGTGGAGCTGGGACCAGGCCGCCGGCGTGGTGCACGTGACCACGCCGCCGATCTCCACCGGCACCGGCTTCACGCTCCACCTGCCCGGGGCGGGTGCGCTGGCCGGGTGAGCCCGGGCGGGGCCCGGCGGCACTGCTGCCGCCGGGCCCCGCATTGGTTAGGGTGCACCGGTGATGCGTAGCCTCGACCTGCACCCGATCTTCCGGAACAACCGCGACATCGAGCTGGCGATGCGCCAGTTCCTCTTCGCCGCGGCCCGGTCCGGCGATCCGGTGGCCGAGATCATCCCCGGCAAGGGCTCCGGCCAACTGAAGCGCCGGGTGCTCGCCTTCCTCGACCAGAAGCACATCCGCAAGCTCTACCTGCGGCACGCGGAGGACCCGAAGAACCCCGGCCGGGTGCTGGTGTACTTCCGCGAGCTCGACTGACGGACCGGCACGTCCGGTGCGGCGGCGCCGGGCCCCCCGTGTGACGGTTGCGTGAATCATGAAGTTTTCCTGAGTGACCTGCGTCACATCGAAGCGCGCGCTCCCCGCCGCCCGACCCCCGCCGTTCGGCGGAGTGACTCCGCGAACACCCGCTCTGACCTGCGGAAATGACACCGGGTCAGGCGGCGGGAGCGGCGGAGCTTAGCGGTTGACCATGGCTCGGTCAAGATCTTCCATTTTTGCCCTTTGTTGGGTCAACTCTTTCCTCAACTTGGCATATCCGTTTACCGCGGGCGCCCGTGTATCCCACGGGCCCACCCCGGTCCGGGGAGGACGTCACCCACGTTGAAGACACCCATGAAGGCCACGGCCACCGCCGTGGGCGCTGC
The DNA here is from genome assembly GCF_042741245.1 of Kitasatospora sp. NPDC058965. Classification (NCBI taxonomy): domain Bacteria; kingdom Bacillati; phylum Actinomycetota; class Actinomycetes; order Kitasatosporales; family Streptomycetaceae; genus Kitasatospora; species Kitasatospora sp. NPDC058965. The sequence goes on along the minus strand of NZ_JBHYKG010000141.1, from coordinate 2,366 downwards.
GCTGCTGGCCTCGCTCGGCCTCGGCCTGCTGCCCGGCGCCGCGATAGCCGCCGCACCGCCCGCCGCCACGGCCGACCCGGCGGACGCCGCCCAGGCCGCCCAGGTCGACCACGACCTTCCCGGTCCCTACACCGACAAGGTCAACGCCGAACAGAAGGCCGCCACCGAGCAGTTGCTGGCCGGCACCGCCCAGGTCGAGCAGCACGGCGCCAGCAGCAGCGTGAAGCTGGGCCGGGACAAGTACGTCGAGCTCAACCGCGAGCGGACCGACAAGATCTTCACCATCCTGGTGGACTTCGGCGACCAGGTGGACACCACCACCAAGCTGCCGAACGGCAAGCTCAAGTACGGCGGCACCCCGGGCCCGGCGCACAACCAGATCGCCGCCCCCGACCGCGCCACCAACAACTCCACCGCCTGGCAGGCCGACTACGACCAGCAGCACTACCAGGACCTGTACTTCGCCAAGGACAAGCCGTCCCTGAAGACCTTCTACGAGAAGCAGTCCTCGGGCCGCTACTCGGTCGACGGCCAGGTCACCGACTGGGTCCGGGTGCCGTGGAACGAGGCCCGGTACGGCTCCGACTACTGCGGCGCGCACATCTGCGCCAACGCCCAGGACCTGATCGTCGACGCGCTCAACGCCTGGGTCACCGACCAGAAGGCCAAGGGCCGGTCGGACGCCGACATCAAGGCCAACCTCGCCCAGTACGACCAGTGGGACCGCTACGGCTCGCACGGCGACGGCAACTTCAACCAGCCCGACGGCTACATCGACCACTTCCAGATCGTGCACGCCGGCGAGGACGAGTCGGCCGGCGGCGGCGCCCAGGGCTCCGACGCCCTGTGGGCGCACCGCTCCTACGTGCACGGCGCGGACGCCGGCGTCACCGGCCCCGAGGGCAACAAGCGCGGCGGCGTGCAGATCGGCAACACCGGCCTGTGGGTCGGCGACTACACCATGCAGCCCGAGAACGGCGGCCTGGGCGTCTTCGCCCACGAGTACGGCCACGACCTCGGCCTGCCGGACCTGTACGACACCCAGGGCCCGAACGACAACTCGGTCGGCTTCTGGTCGCTGATGAGCTCCGGCTCCTGGCTCGGCACCGGCAAGGACGCCATCGGCGACATGCCGAACGACCTGGACGTGTGGAGCAAGCTGCAGCTCGGCTGGCTGAACTACGACAAGGCCGAGGCGGGCAAGGAGTCCACCCACCACATCGGCCCGGTGGAGTTCAACACCAAGCTCAAGCAGGGCCTGGTGGTCGACCTGCCGAAGAAGACCGTCACCACCGACATCAACACCCCCTTCGCGGGCAACGGCGAGTGGTGGAGCGGCGCGGCGGACAACCTGGACGTCACCCTCACCCGTGACGTCGACCTGACCGGGAAGACCTCGGCCGCGCTCAAGGCCAAGGGCTGGTACGACCTGGAGCAGGACTACGACTACGGCTACGCCGAGGTCTCCACCGACGGCGGCGCCAACTGGACCGTGCTGGACGGCACCTTCGACGGCGTCGCGATCCCGAAGAACAACGGCGGCAAGGCCGGCCTGACCGGCAACGCCAAGAAGTGGGGCGACCTGTCCTACCCGTTGGACGCCTATGCGGGGAAGGCAGTCAAGGTGCGGTTCCACAACACCACCGACGGCGGCCTGCACTACAACGGCCTCGCGCTGGACGACATCAGCGTGACCGCCGACGGCGCCGCCCTCTTCACCGACAACGTGGAGAACGGCAACGCCGGCTGGGACGCCAAGGGCTTCTCCGTCATCAACGGCAAGTTCTCCAAGGACTACGCCCAGTACTACCTGGCCGAGAACCGCCAGCCGATCTCCTACGACGAGACCCTGAAGACCGGCCCGTACAACTTCGGCTTCGCCAGCAAGCCCAACTGGGTCGAGCACTACGCCTACCAGCCCGGCCTGCTGCTCTGGTACTGGGACACCTCGCAGACCGACAACAACGTCAGCGTGCACCCGGGCCACGGCCTGGTCCTGCCGATCGACTCCCACCCGACCCCGCTCAAGTGGGCCGACGGCACCCTGATGAAGCCCCGTCTGCAGGGCTACGACTCCACCTTCGGCTCCCGCCGCACCCCCGGCCTGCAGCTCCACAAGGCCGACGCGCTGACGGTGATCCCGCGCAGCAAGGGCGTCGACGAGTTCAACGACCGCGACCACTCGTACTGGGACGCCAGTGACCCGTACAGCAGCGTGATCGTGCCGAACACCGGCACCAGCATCGAGATCGAGAACGAGAGCGGCAACTACCTGGAGACCTGGATCCGGGTCCGCCCGGTGGACTGACCCTGCGTCGACCCGCTCGACCCCGCTCGACCCCGCTCGACCCCGCTCCACCCTGCTC
>NZ_JBHYKG010000140.1:0-21475 GCF_042741245.1 Kitasatospora sp. NPDC058965 | reverse complement strand
CCCCGGCGCCCGCCCACGCGGCGCCCAGCCGGCTGACGCCCGCGCACGCCACCCCCGAGCACGAGGACTACACCGCCGCGCTGGCCGCCTCCGGGGTCGGCGTGCTGCTCGCCGCCGTGCTGGTGGGGGCGGTGGCCCAGCGGCGCGGCACGCAGCAGCGGGCCCGCAGGCCGCGGCACCGGATCCCGATGCCCAAGGCGCCGGCGGCGGGCTTCGAGTCCGAGTTGAGAGCACGCCAGAACGCCACCGGCCTGGACCTGTTGAACCGTGCGCTGCGCACCCTGGCGCGCAACGTGTCCCGCACCGGCCGGCGGCTGCCCCCGCTCGCGGCGGTCCGGGTCACCGGCGGCGGCACCATCGAGCTGCACCTGGCCACCGGCACCCCGCCGATCGCGCCGTTCCGCGCCGCGCACGCCTCCACCGTGTGGTGGTGCTCGGCCGACTCCACCGACCTGCTCAGCGCGCAGCAGGCCGCCAAGGTGCCCGCGCCCTACCCCTCGCTGGTGACGCTGGGCACGGCCGCCGACGGCGCCGCCGTGCTGGCCGACCTGGAGACGGTCCGGCTGCTCCACCTGGGCGGGCACCCCGACGACGCCCGGGCGGTGCTGCGCACCATCGCCCTGGAGCTGGCGCACAGCCCGCTGGCCGACAAGCTCAACCTGCACCTGATCGGCTTCCCGGACGACCTGCCGGTCTCGGACACGGTGGCCGACCGGGTCAGCCGGTACGCCACCCTGGAGGAGGCGCTGTCCGCGCTCGGCCCGCGCACCGCCCGGGCCCGGGCCACCCTGGTCGGCATCGGTGCCGGCCACCCGCGCGAGGCGCGCAGCCGGGGCCAGGCCGACGAGGCGTGGGTGCCGGAGATCGTGCTCTCGGCGCAGCCGCCGGTGGGCGAGGTGCCGGCCGAGCTGGGCCGGCTGCTGGACGGCCGGCCGCGCACCTGCCTGGCGGTGATCGCCCGGGCCCCCGAGCGGGGCACCGGACCGGTGGCCCGCTGGACGCTGCCCGCGACCGGGCCCGCCATGCTGCCCGGGCTCAACATCGCGCTGCAGTTGCAGCGGCTGACGGACGAGCAGTTCGGGCACTGGCGCGAGCTGCTCACCACGGCCGCCTCCACCGAGCAGGAGCCGGCCCCGGACTGGACCTACGACGGCGACGAGATCGAGCCGGCCGACCTGCCCAAGCCGGTTCCGGTGCTGGTCGGGGTCGGGGCCGGGACGGCGCCGTTCGTCGGGGCCTCGCTGCCCGACGGTCCGCCGGAGGCCGGGCCGAAGCTCATCGCGCGGCTGATCGGCACCGGGACCAGCCCGTTCGCCACCGTCAACCCTGGGGCCCCGGCGCTGCCGCCCGGGAGCTACTCGATCAACGGCCTGGGCCGCCAGGCCAACGGGGGCGGACCGCTGACGGGCCGTGAGCTGCTGACGCCGCGTGAGCCGGTGGCCGCGCTGGAGGCACCGGGCACCGGGGGCGGGGAGCTGCCGCCGGTGGACCTGGTGCCGGCGGTCGACCCGTTCGCGGGGACCGGGCCGTTCCCGCAGGCGGTGCCCGGGGCGCCGGTGGTGGACCCGTTCGCGGCGGCGGGGCCGTTCCCCGCCGTCGAGTCCTTCCCGGCTCCGGACGGGTACGCCGTTCCGGACGGGTACGCGGTTCCGGATGGGTACCCGTCCCCCGATCCGTACCCGGCGCCTGACGCCTACTCGGCTCCCGAGCCCTTCCGGGCCGCGCCGCCGGAGCCCGCCCCCGGGCCGTTCCCGGTGGCCGAAGGACCGACGGGCGGCGACCCGCGCGGCCTGGCGGACGGAGACTTCGGGCAGCTGGCGGGGCAGGGGTTCGCGCCACCCGTGGACCTCGCGCCCGTGGACCTCGCCCCCGTGGCGCCGGCGCCCGCGGGGTTCGTACCCCAGGCTTTCGCACCCGAGGCTTTCGCACCCGAGGCCTTCGTACCCGAGGCTTTCGCACCCGAGGCCTTCGCGCCCGTTCCCGAGCCGTCGGCACCGACCGGGCCCGACCCGGTGCCCGACCCGCTCACCGGCGGGTTCGCGCCCCCCGCGGACTACGCCCCGGCCCCCGAGCCCGCGCCCACCCACGAGGTGGCCGCCCCCGCCGCCGTCGCCGAGGTCCCGGCCCGCCCCGACCCGGTGCCGCCGGCTCCGGCCACCACGACCGGCCGCACGGACGCGGACGACCTGCTCGCCATCCTCCGGTCGCCCGAGGCGCACGCGATCCGCACCACGCCGCGGGTGCGGCTGCTCGGACCGGTGGACGTGCTCGGGGCGAACGGCCCGCTGGAGCCGGCCGCGCTGCCGGGGCTCACCGAGCTGGCCGCCTACGTGGCGCTGCACCCCGGGGTCGACCCGGCCGCCGCCGAGCGGGCGCTGCACCCCGGGGACCACGCCCGCGCCGACCGGGCCCCGGCCGCCTCGCTCGCGGAGCTGGCCGCCTGGGTGGGCGCCGACCCGGACGGCCGCGCCTTCCTGCGCCAGGACGTGCTGGACAGCTACACCTTCGCCCCCACCGTGACCTGCGACTGGGACGAGTTCCGCAGCCTCTACCGGCGCGGCATGCGGTCCACCTCCACCACGGCGGACGCGGCCCTGGCGCACGCGCTCGCGCTGGTGCGGGGCGCGCCGTTCGCCGAGACGAGCCCGTCCGGCTACGGCTGGGCGGAGGCGATCCGGCAGGACATGCTGGCGGCGGTGGTCGACACCGCGCACGAACTGGCCGCCCGGCGGCTGCAGTACGGCGACCACCGCAGTGCGGAGGCCGCCATCTTCCGGGGCCTGGCGGTGGCCCCGGACGTGGAGCTGCTCCACCGCGACCTGTTCTACGCCTACGCCTCGGCCGGCGCCCGCGAGCAACTGCTCAAGGCGGTCAACCGCCTGGACGCGCTGAGCCGGCGCACCGGCCGCAGCCTGGACCCGGACACCGTGGCCCTGCTGCGCGACCTGCTCTCGGGCGCGTGACGGGAGCTTGAGGAGAGCTTGACGGGCACGCGACGGGCGGTCGGGCCGACGGCCGACCGCCCGTCGGCCCGACCGTGCCCGGCCGGAGCTGCGGAAACCGGGAGGAAGTCGACGGCCGGGATCCGCTAGAGTCCGACCACGATCGAACTGCTGTGCCAGGAGTGGGCGGCGGTGGTGGGCAGTCGGCTGGGGGGCGGGGCGCATGACGGACGAGGGACGACCGCAGGACGGCGCGGCAGCGGGGGGACCGCAGGACGCCGTGCCCGGCAACCCGTGGGCCCCGCCCGCCGCGCCGCCCCCGCCGCCACCGGGAGCGCCGTACCCGCCGGCGGGCGGCCCGTACCCGCCGCCCGGCGGCCCGTACGCTGCGCCGGGCAGCCCGTACCCCTATGCGCCCCCGCCGCCGTACCCGTACGGCCAGGCCGGCTACCCGTACCCGCCGGCCGGGCTCCCGCCCTACGGGTACCCGGACCCGCGCCCGTGGGTGGAGGGCACCAACGGACTGGCCATCACCTCCCTGGTCACCGGCATCCTCTGCTGCCTGTGGCCGGCCGCGATCGGCTTCGGGATCGCCGCGCTGGTGCAGTTGCGCAACCGGCGGCAGAAGGGCCGGGGGCTGGCCGTCGCGGGCCTGGTGCTCGGGTGCCTGGGCCTGGTCGCCTCGCTGGGGCGGCTGGCGAACCTGCACGACTCGCCGTCGTACGACGGCGAGCCCCAGCCCGCCCACACGTACTCGGCCCCCGCGCTGCCGCCCCTGCCGACCGCCTCGCCGCGCTCCGGCCTGACCCCGAGCCAGCAGACCCTGGTGGACGACCTGGCCCGGCTCGACACCGTGGACGAGCTGCTGGCGAAGCCGCTGGACGGCCCGGACACGGCGTCCTGGAAGGCGGACTGGACGGCCCAGGTGCTCGCCGACACCATCGAGCAGCTGAAGAAGCGTCAGTGGTCGAGCGCGACCCAGGGCGCCGCCGCCACCACGCTGATCGACAGCCTGGAGGCCGACCACACCGTCTGGCGGGCGGCCGCCGGCGCCCACACCGTGGCCGCGTACCAGGACGCGCTGCGCACCAACGCGCCCGTGACCGCGGAGAACGTCGCCCGCGCGGCCTTCGGCCTCACCCCGGACAACCACCCGCTCGGCACCACCGGCCCGACCCCGGGCGCGGACGGCAGCGCCCCGTCCGGCACGGTCTGAGCCCCCGGCCGGCGCGGCCGGACGGGCCCTACCGCAGCGCCAGCTGCCCGCGCTGCGCGCGCCGGCCCGGGCGGTCCGCGTGGTGGCCCGCCAGCCGCTGGTCGGAGCGGAGGATGCGCTGGTGCAGGTCGCGCAGCTCGGTGCCCGGGAGGACGCCGAGCTCCGCGTCGAGCAGCTGCCGCACCCGCTGGTAGACCGCCAGCGCCTCGGCCTGCCGGCCCTCGCGGAACAGCGCGGTCATCAGCTGCGCCCAGAACCGCTCCCGCTCCGGGTGGGCGGCGGTCAGCGCGTGCAGCTCCGGGACCATCGAGCGGCGGCCCAGCTGGAGCTCGGCCGCCACCCGGGCCTCCACCACCTGGAGCCGCTCGTCGGCCAACCGGTCGGCGTGCTCGCGGCGCAGCTCGTCCGACGGCACGTCGAGCAGCGCCTCGCCGCGCCAGACGTCCAGCGCCGCGTCCAGCAGGGCGGCCGCTGGCTCGTACTCGTGGCGGCGCAGCGCGGTCAGGCCGCGGTCGCGCAGCGAGGTGAAGCGGTGCAGGTCGAACTCCTCGGGCGCCACGTCGACCAGGTACCCGCCGGCCCGGGTCTCGATCCGGGCGCCGACCGGGCCCAGGCTCTTGCGCAGTCTCATCACGCAGGTCTGCAGCGCGGCGTTGGCGCTGCGCGGCGGCTCGCCGTCCCAGACGCTGGCGGCCAGCACGTGCGGCGCCGTCACCTGGCCGCGGCGCATCAGCAGGGCGGCGAACAGCACGCGCTGCTTGGGCGCGGGGACGCGGTACTCCCCGAACTCGTCGCGGATCATCAGTGGACCGAGGATTCCGAACTCCATGGTCCAGTTCTAGGGTCCGCCGGGGTTGACCACGACCCTGCGCGGCGTTGGTCAATCAACTCCGGACAACCTCAATGCGCAGTCAGGGCCCAGTCGATCGTGGACAGAGTCAGCATCGAGAGCAGGGTCGACCAGAGCACCGAGTTGCGGGGCAGCGCGGTGTTCAGTCCGTACTGGCGGGCGTAGACGAAGACGTTCTGCGCGGTCGGCAGCGCGGAGCAGATGACCACCGCGAGCAACTGGTGCGGCTTGAGGTGGAGCAGGGCCGAGCCGACCAGGAAGGCCACCAGCGGCTGGACCAGGTTCTTGGTCAGCACCGCCAGACCCACCTCGCCGGGGCCGACCGCGCCGGGGACGGCGGCGGCCGCCCGCGGCCGGTGCAGCGACATGCCGAGGGTGACCAGCGCGGTGGGCACTCCGGCCGCGCCGAGCACCTCGCCGGAGTGCGCGACCGGTCCCGGCAGGTGCAGGCCGAGGCCGGAGCAGAGCGCGCCGGCCGCCGAGGCCAGGATGATCGGGTTGCGCAGCGGCAGGCGCAGCGTGCCGACCAGCCGGCCGCGGGCGGACGGTGGGCCGGTGCGGGTGCCGGCGTCCAGCACGGCCAGGATCACCGGGGTCACCAGCAGCACCTGGAAGAGCAGCACCGGACCGACGAAGGAGGCGTCGCCCAGCACCTGGACCGCCACCGGGATCCCCAGGTTGGCGGAGTTCACGTACCCCGAGGCCATCGAGCTGATCGCCTGGTCCGCGGTGCCCCGGCCGAACAGCCAGCGGGCGGCCGCCCAGCCGAGCAGCGAGGCGACCAGGGTGCCGGCCGCGAAGGCGAGCATGGACGGATTGGCGAAGCTGGCCAGCGGGGCCTTGGCCAGCATGGTGAACAGGGCGGCCGGCATGGCCACGTGGAAGACGAACCTGCCCAGCACCAGCTCGGCCTGGTCGCCCAGCAGGCCGCTGCGGGCCACCAGGTACCCGACGGCGGTGAGCAGCCAGATCGGGGCGAAACCGGCCAGCAGCGGCTGCAAGGCGTGCATGGGGCCAGTCAACCAGCCCCGCCGGCACGGGCGGTGGGCGGGGTCCGGTGAGCGGTGGGCCGGGTCCGGACTCCGGGGAGCCGGGGAGTCGGGGAGTCGGGGAGCCGGGGAGTCGGGGAGCCGGGCCGCGGCGCCGTCGGCGCTCCAACAGGACCGGGCGCCTCAGCGGAACCGGGCGGCCACCGGCTCGACGATCTGCTCGACGGCCCATTCGACGACGCCGTCCGGGTAGCCGGCGGGCAGCGCCAGCACCAGGTGGTCCGCGCCGGCCGCGACCAGCTCGGTGGCCAGTCGGCGGCTCTCTGCGGGGTCGCGGTAGTTGACGACCAGTTGGACCGAGCGGCGGATCTCGCCCGGGTCGCGACCGAGCGCCGCGCAGTGCGCGTCCAGCACCGCGGCCCGTTCGGCCAGGAAGGAGACCGGGTTGTGCGGCGGGCCGGGGACGTTCCAGATGTCCGCGTGCTCGGCGACCAGCTTCAGCGTCCGGTCGCCCCAGCCGCCGATCAGCACCGGCGGGCCGCCCGGGCGCACCGGCTTGGGTGCGTTGCGGGTGCCGCGCAGGGTGGTGAACGGGCCGTCGAAGTCGAACCGCTCCTCGGTCCACATCCGGCGCAGGATCCGCACCGTCTCGTCCAGCCGGGCCAGCCCCTCGCGCGGCGGGACCAGGTCGAACCCGTAGGCCGCGTACTCCTCGGCGGCGGGGTTGGGGCCGCGCTGGTGGGTGCCGCCGACGCCGAGTCCGAGCACCAGCCGGCCGCCCGAGATCACGTCCACGGTGCTGGCCATCTTGCCGAGCAGGGCCGGGGCGCGCAGGCGGTTGCTGGTCACCAGCAGGCCCAGGCCCAGCCGGTCGGTCTGCCCGGCCAGGGCGCTGAGCAGGGTCCAGCCCTCCAGGCACGGGCCCGCCTTGTCGGGGCCCATCGGGAGCAGGTGGTCCCAGAGCCAGGCGTCGGCGATCTGCGGGAAGCGGTCGGCCTGCTGCCAGACCGCCAGGACGTCCGCGTACTCGACGTGCATGGGGGTGGTCTTGATGCCGAAGGTGAGGTCAGCCATATCGTCAGGCTAGCAGATCGTCAGTGATGCTGACGATCAGCGGCGCAGTAGCATTGCGGGCATGGCGGACCAGGAGAACGGAACCGGGGTGCTCGGCGAGCGGCTGGGCTACCTGCTGAAGCACGCCCAACTGCAGCTCGCCGCCGCGACGGCGGAAGCCCTGCGGCCGGTCGGGCTGGACGGGCGGGAGCTCGCGGTGCTCGCGGTGCTGGCCGCCGAGTACCCCCTCTCCCAGTTGGAGGTGGCCGGGCGGCTCGGCCTGGACCGGACCACGATGGTGGCGATGCTCGACACGCTGGAGGCCCGCGGCCTGGTCGAGCGCCGGCGCAGCGCGCAGGACCGCCGCAAGAACGTGGTCGAGCTCACCGAGCACGGTCGGCACGCCCTGGATCGCGGCGAGGACCTGCGTGCCGAGGTCGAACGCGCCTACCTGGCCCCGCTGTCACCGGCCCGGGCGGGGGCGCTGACCGACTCGCTGCGCGCCGTGGTGGCCGCCTGGAAGGCACCCGAGCGTACCCCGTAAGGTGGCGCGAACAGGGGGATCGGCAGCCGCCGGCACCTGCGGACCCAGAGGTGGTGACCGGAGTTGGCGGACAGTACGGGGTTCCCGGCCTCGGACGGCGGCGCCGCGCCCGTGATCGAGGACGCCGTCCCGGCGGAGTACCGGGCCTTCGCCGAGGCCAAGGCCGCCGCGCAGGCGGCGGGGCGGACGGCGCCGGAGGCCGGCGGCGGTGCCCTCGCACCCGCGGCCGAGGAGCCCGGCGCCGAGCCGGTGCGGGTCTCGGTGGGCGACGGACTGCGCGGACGGATCCTCACCGTCGAGGGCGGCTACGGCAGTCGGCGCGGCTGGGGCCGGGGCGGCGCGGGCGGCGCGGCACCGGTGCTCTCCACCATGCTCGCCGCGGTGGCCCCGCAGACCCTGCTGGCGGCGGAGCAGGTGGACGCCGTGCACCTGCCCACGGCCAGCGATCCGCAGACGGTGCTGGCCCACCTGCGCGCGGCCGCCCGGCACCCCGGACCGCTGCTGGTGCACCTGGGCGGCCACCTGGTGGCCGACAAGCGCGGCGGCGGGCTGCAGTTGACGCTGCGGGACAAGGACGGGCTGGCCTGGGCCGCCATCGCGGCCGAACTGCGGGCCCGGCCGGCGGACCGGTACACCCTGGTGATCGCCGACCTGAGCGCCGAGGCCACCAGTTGGGGCCAGCTCGCGCCGCTGGGGGAGGGCCTGCCGCTGTGGGCGGTGGTCACTCCGGACCCGGACCAGGTGGGCATCTTCACCCGGGCGCTGATCGAGTGCCTGCACGGCGGCCGCCCGGGCGGCGGGCCGATCCTGGCCCCCGAGCACCTGCGCGGCCAGGTGCACGCGGTGCTGCGCCCCGACGCGCTGGTGCTGGCGGGGCAGGGGCAGGACCGGCCGGTGTTCCGGAACACGGCGCGCCGGCCGGAGCCGGCGGCGGGGGATCCGGTGGCCGTACCGGTGTCCACGCCCGTGCCCGAGTCCGTGCCCGTGCCCGAGTCCGTGCCCGCGCCCGAGTTCGCGCTGCTCCCCGAGCCGCGCGGCGAGCAGCCGGGGCCGGTCACGCTGGTGAAGGCCGGTGTGCCGCCGACCCCGCGGCCGGTGCGACCGGTCACCCTGGTGAAGGCGGGCGCGGCGCCGGAGCCGGCGGACGCCGCCGGGCCGGACGGGGCCGCTGCCCCGACCGCCCCGCAGGACGGGCCGCCGCAGGCGCCGGTGGACGCTCCCGCACCGCGGGCCGCGGCCGCTCCCGGCGACTACCGCGAGGCGCTGGCCGAGATCGCCCGCACCGCGGAGTCCGGCGACCACGCCGCGGCCACCGAGCTCGCCCTCACCCTGGAGCAGCAGCTGCTCGCCGCCCACGGCGCCGTGGCGGCGCCGGTGCTGATGGTCCGTCAGGTCCGCGCACACGTGGCCCGGCTGGCCGGGGACCCGGCCGCGGCCGCCGAGCTGTACTACGAGGTGGCGCTGGTCCTGCTGGCCACCCGCGGCCCGGAGGACGAGGAGACCCAGCGGGTCGCCACCAATGCCGAGGCCTGCTGGCGCGCCATCACGGACCCCGTCCGCGCCCTGCGCACCGCCCCCGCCATCCTCGAACTGCGCACCCAGCTCCCCGGCCCGGACAACCGCAAGCTGCGCTCGGCCGAGCGGTACGCCCAGCGGCTCGGCACCCAGGCGCCCGCCTAGTAGGGCCTGTCTGACCCCGCGGCCGGGAATGCCGAAGGGCGGGGCACCCGGAGGTGCCCCGCCCCGTCAGGACGTCAGGGCTCAGCGGCCCGCGAGCGCGTGGACGAACTTGTAGCCGTCCACGGTGCCCAGGCCGGCGGCCAGGGTGTAGCCCGCGCCGGCCTGGTAGCCGGTCACGTTGTTCCAGCCGTTGTCGCCGACGGTCACGTCGTTGATGCCGCTCCACTGCGAGGGCAGGAACTTGAGGCCGTACATGCGCCAGTTCAGCTGGCCGAGGCGGTGGCCCGCGGCCTGGTCGGCAAGCGCGACCACGCCGGAGAAGATCGGCGAGGCCTCGCTGGTGCCACCGGTGAGGTGCCAGCCGACCCGGGTCGGGTCGTAGGACTCGTAGGTCCAGGCCGCGCCGTCCACGGCCGCGCTCATGCTGATGTCCGGGGTGCCGCGGTGGTTGCCCACCACGTTGGCCACGCCGGTCTGGTACCACGGGCGGTCGAAGATGCCGGAGACGCCACCGCCGCCGGCGCCGTAGGCGTCGTGCCAGACCGCGTCGGGCGAGGTGCGGTTGCCCGCGTTGTCCAGGGTCAGCTGGGTGCCGCCGACCGAGGTCACCAGCGGGTCCGAGGACGGCCAGGAGTTGACCTTGAACGGGTACAGGTTGTTGCTGTTGTCCGAGTCGGTGACGCCGTTGTCGCCGGACGAGGCGAGCACGGTGACGTCGTGCGCCGCGGCCGACTTGAACGCGTAGCGCAGGTCGGTCAGCGACTTGAAGTCACCCTTGTCGAAGCCCGGGAAGGTGTTCTCGGTGGCCCCGAAGCTCTGCGTGATGACGTCGCCGACACCCTTGTTGATCAGGGACTTCTCGGCGTCCATCATCTCCGGCAGACCGGTCACGCCCTCGGTCTCGGCAACGCCGGTCTCGACCAGGACGATGTGGGCGTCCGGGGCGATCGAGTGGGCGTACTCCACGTCCAGCGTGGTCTCGCCGGCCCAGCCGGTCATGTCCGAGTTGGTCGGGTCGAAGGCGGGGACGTTGCCCCACTTCACGACCTGGACCTGGGTGTCCTGGATGCCCCACTGCTGGTCGAAGGTCTCCAGGTCGTGCTGGATCGTCGGCGAGCCGAACGAGTCCACGATCACGATGGTCCGGCCCTTGCCGGTGATGCCCTGCTGGTACAGCGGGTTCAGGTCGTACGCGTTGCGGTACTGCAGCGGCGAGTAGCAGTGGATGCCGATCTGCGCGACGCAGTCGCTGGTGCTGATCGGGGCGGTCCGCGCGGTCGCGTTGATGTGCCCCTCGGAAGCCGGGTGCAGCTTGAACGCCACGTGGGGGAAGCTGGTGGCGGCGACCGTGCTCTGAGCGGTGACCAGGCTGCAGGTCAGGGCGGTGGCCCCGATGGTCAGCAGGGCGAACGCCTTGGTGGTCCCGGAGCGTCGGGGGCCCGCGGTGGCGGGGGTCGTGCCCATGGAACTCCTTTGGATGGAGGGTAGACCGACACGGAGTCGGCCCCGGTATCCCATCGTGTGGAGAGCCGATGGAGCTATAGTCATTTCGGAGTCTTGACATGCGCGCCGAACCTTGCCGAAAAGTGCGACAAATTCCCCCGAATGGGGCCGACGGCCCGTCAGATTCGCGTAAGAACTGACGGAGCGCTGACGAACGGCCCGTGAACTCTCGGCCACCCCCCTCCCGGACGGTTGCACATCCACTGCACTATCGGTCGCTGACCCGTGCAGCAGTGCAGGGTGCACGGGGCTGTATCCGGGAGGAACACATTCATGGCACGTCGCCGTCTCGCGACCACCGCGGCCATCGCGGTCACCACCGTCGCCGCCTTCACCGCCACCGCCACCCCGTCCTTCGCCGGGGACGGTGACCGCGAGGGCCGCGGTCACCACCACCGCGGCACCCTGTCCTGGAACCTCGGGACCCCCGTGGTCGACCAGGTCGAGGGCGGCCCGTGGACCCTGGCCCAGGGCGACCCGACCGTGGACGGCGACACCGTCACCGTCAACGGGGTGGACTACCCCAACCTCGCGGTCGACCCGGCCGGCTCCGGCGCGGTGCCGGCCGCCAGCGGGGTCACCGGCACCCCGGGCCCGCTGCCCGGCTACTGCTCCAGCGGGGGCCCGGCCCCGGAGACCGGCTCGGTGCTGCGCCAGCCCGAGGGCAGCACGCTGCCGATGCAGCCCTACTACTTCCCGTTCGTCACCAGCGAGGACGGCGGCGACAAGCTGACCGGCCTGTTCGACTACCGCCCCAAGGACGGTGACGAGGCGGTGGTCGCCGCCACCTCCGAGGACCACGGCCGCACCTGGCAGTTCGCCGGCCAGGCGCTGGAGCAGAACGCCGGCCTGTGCCCGAACGGCAACACCAACGACGACGGCCAGGGCCACGCCTTCGTGCTCAAGGTCCCCGGCCACGGCCAGCTGCTCTACACCCTGGCCCGCCCCTCGGGCGACAAGCCGGGCACCAACCTGATCGTGCACCCGCTCACCCCGAAGCACGGCAACCCGCTGGCCGGCCTGCCCGCCGCCGAGCCGGTCGGCCAGGGCGGCCGGACCACCGCGACCGCCGCCGACACCGAGCCGGCCGGGCCGGCCGGCGACGGGGTGACCATCACCGTCGGCTCCACCGCGAACTTCGAGCAGCCCGGCCACTTCACCGTGGACGGCGTCACCGTGGACTGCAACGACAACGCGGCCACCGCTACCCAGTTCACCGGTTGCACCACCCGCACCGCGGGCGGCGTGACGATCCACCCGGGCGACGCGGTCGCGGCCGACGCGGTGATCCCGGCCGGTGCCGAGCAGACCTCCGGGCTGATCGCCCCCGACGGCATCATCAGCACCGTGCCGAGCTACCCGGGCGCGCCCAAGGGCAGCACCGCGGTGCTCTACACCGAGAAGATCGTCGACTACTTCACGCCGACCACCACCACCGCGGCCGTCACGCTGCCCGCCGCCACCCTGCCGGTGGCCGACACCACGGCGCTCAAGCCGGCGGCCGGCAGCCCGGTGACGGTGAGCCTGGGCACCGCGAGCGGCATCGTCCAGGTCACCTGCACCGGCGCCGACGCCACCGACCTGACCGGCTGCACGGGCGGCACCGGCGCGGTGGCCAAGGGCAGCAGCGTGGGCGCGCCCGGCGCCGCGACCGTGCCCTACGCCCAGCTGGCCAAGATCGGCGAGGGCAAGAACAAGCCCAAGTCGCTGTACGGCAACAACGAGGACTACACCGTGGTCCGCGCCGCCTACACCACCGACGGCCTGCACTTCACCGACCTCGGCCAGGTGAACGGCCTGGGCGACCCGACCAGCACCAGCGACTCGGTGCTGCGCTGGATCGGCTCGCGCGGCACCGTGATCACCAACCCGGACGGCAGCTACGGCCTGTTCCTGTCCGGCGCCTACGCCAGTGACGGCGACAGCGACGCGTTCAACCAGATCTTCTACGCCTCGTCCAAGGACGGGAAGAACTGGTCCGCCCCGCAGAAGCTGATCTCCACCGACTACACCTTCTCGGCGCTGGCCGACCGGGCGGCGAACGGCGGCGACCTGGACGTGGCCGGCTACTACGGCGGCCGGGTCTACGACCCGACCGTGGTGCAGAACGACAACGGCACCCTGACCATGATGTTCGCCGGCTACTCCACCCCGAAGCCGCTGCCGGGCACCGGCTCCGTCTACGGCACCGACCCGGCCCACCTGTACACCGTGCCGGCCGTCCAGCCGGCCGAGTACCGCACCATCCTGAGCGTCACGCTGCGCCCGCACTGGGAGAAGTGACGCCGCACCACCCGCGCACCGGTCGGGCCCCGCTCCCGGCGGGGCCCGACCCGTACCGGCGGTCAGTCCACCGACCAGAGCCCGCGCAGGTCCGCCGCGATCCGCCGGCCCTGGTCGCGGCCGGCCAGGGCGGCGGGGGTCCGGGTGGACGGGTCGAGCGGGTCGGAGCCGATGGCCGCCAGGCTCGCCCCGTCCGGTGCGACCACCTCGACCCGGGCACCGGCGGCCGTCAGCCGCTCCACCTCGGCGGGCAGGAACGGGTCCGCCATCGGCGCCAGCACCAGCACCCGGTCGTGCCCGGCCGCCAGGTCCGCGTTGGTGGCGGAGGGGACCCCGCCGTCGAGGTAGCGGGTGCCGCCGATCTCGACGGTCGGCCAGATGCCCGGCACCGCGCAGCTGGCCGCCACGGCGTCCACCAGCGGCACGCCGCTGTCCCGGTCGAAGACGCGCCGCTCGCCGGTCACGGCGTCCACCGCGGTCACCGCCAGCGGACCGGTCGGCCACGCGTGCACCGGCAGCCGGGCCTCGATCACCGCCCGCCGGTCCGCCTCCGGCACCGTCTCGGCGGTCAGCGCCAGCTGTCCGGCGCGGCGCCGCAGGTCCGTGGTGTCGGTGGTCTCGGCGAGCAGCTTGCCCCAGAGCTCCAGCAGTTCCGCCACCGTCAGGCCGACCGGCAGCAGTTCGTGGTTCTGCAGTTCGGGCACCGCCTGGCGGTCGAACAGCTGCGCCAGCGGCAGGCCACTGCCCAGCTGCGCGGCGACCGTCGCACCGGCCGAGCTGCCGATCACCCGGTCCGCGGAGCGCGGGTCCACCCCGTGCTCGGCCAGCCCGGCCAGCACCCCGGTCTCCCAGGCGATGCCCGCCACCCCGCCGCCGCCCAGTACCAGTGCCCTTGTCGACATGTCGCTCCCCTCGTCGCGGGCCGACCGGTCCGGCCCCGCGGAGATCAACTCCGGTTCCGGCCGGTCCGTTCCCGGCGCCCGGGCCGGCCCGCCGCGCCGTGCCACAGTTCTGTGTCAAAGCTGGTCACTGCAAGGCCCGTTGACCGATAATCAGGCCGTGCGGCGGTGGCGCCGCCAGGCGAGCTCGGGGGAGCGCATGAACGACATCCAGATTCATCCGGACGGGGTCCGCGGCTCGGCCAGGGCGGTGCGGGACACGGCCGACCAGACCGGCCCGGCGGCCGGGCACTGGCTGGACAGCAGCCTGGCGGTGGCCGGGGCCGAGCCCACCTGGCAGTGCGCCGGCGCGCTGACCAGGTGCACCAACGCCTGGCAGTCCCACCTCGACCAGATCGTCGCCCAACTGCACACCTGCGCCGACCAGCTCCAGCAGTCCGCGGACTCCTACGACGCGGCCAACGCCGAGGCCGGCCGCCGGTTCCAGCAGGCGCTGGCCGACCTGAACGCGAGCTGACGGCCGTGGTGACCCTCAACGACCTGGACAAGGCCGACCCCACCCGGTGGAAGGCGGCCGCGGACGGCTGGCAGGCCCTGGTCCAGCAGGCCACCGCGGCCGTCGACGACATCCACGCCCAGGGCGTCCAGCCGCTCTCCGACCACTGGCAGGACCCGGTCGGCAAGGTGGCCGGCCAGAAGTTGGCCGACCAGGCCCAGGCCCTGGAGGCCGCCGCCGACATCATGCGCGGCGTGGTGATGGTGCTGGACGGCTTCGCGCACAGCCTGGAGTACGCGCGGCAGACGCTGCACAGCGCGACCGAGCTGGCGGCGCGGTACGGCCTGGACGTGGACCTGGTCCAGGGCTGCGTGGTGGTGCCGGACGACGGCTCCCCCTTCGAGGACCCCGACCAGGTCCTGGAGGTCGACCGGATGCTGCACGAGGCCTGGCAGATGGCCGACCAGGCCGACACCAAGGTGGCCGCCGAACTGGACAAGCTGGCCGCCGACACCGGCGTGACCGACCTGGGCCAGGCGCTGGACGCGATCCAGGGCGACGCCTCGAACGTGGAGCTGGCCGCCTACGCCGGCGACATCCCGGACGGCAGCGACCCCAGGCTGGTGGCCGACTGGTGGAACGGCCTGACCCCCGACCAGCAGCAGCAGTTCCTGCGCGCGGAGCCGGTGGCGATCGCCAACCTGAACGGCATCCCCGACCCGGTCAAGGCCGAACTGCGCGGCACCGACGGCAAGTACGACCGGGTCGCGTTCGTCCAGTACGCGCTGGCGCACTGGAACGACGGCCACGGCGACGTGGACGGCGAGGACAACTGCACCAACTTCACCTCCAACGCGCTGCACGAGGCCGGGATGCAGTACAAGGGGTGGAACACCTTCGACTCCGACGGCTGGGGCCAGAGCGTCGCGGGCCAGAACGGCTGGGACTTCTGGGGCCTGACCTCGGGTCTGGAGCACACCGACAGCTGGAGCGCCGCGCAGAACCTGCACGACTTCCTGACCAAGAACGGCGGCGCCGAGGTGCCGCAGGGCCAGGTCAAGCCGGGCGACATCCTGTTCTTCCAGCAGGACAACGACGGCAAGGGCAGCGACATCCCGCAGGGCCAGATCCACCACACGGCGATCGTCACCGCGGTCACCCCCGACGGCGACATCCGCTACACCCAGCACTCCGACCCGCGGGTGAACGTCACCCTGGACGGGCGCACCCAGCACGAAGTGATCGCCGAGGGGCAGCAGCAGCTGCACTTCGTCCGCCCGCAGCCGAACTGGTACTGAGCCCGTGCCCGACACCACCCGCCGCGGTCGCCCGCTGCCGACCGCCCTCGCCCTGCTGGTGCTCGCCGTGCTGCTGCAACTGCTGCACGGCTGGGCCTTCGACCACTGGGTGCTGGAGCCGACCCGGCACTGCCACCACCAGGGCGCGGTGCCCGCGCTCTGCTTCGCGGCGTCCGGCACCGCCTTCGTGCTCACCGTCGCCGCGCTGGTCGGCGCGGTGCGCGGCCGCGGGCGGGCGCTCGCCGTCCTGCTGCTGGTGCTGCTCGCCCTGCTGCTCGCCTACGACGCGCTGGCCCTGCTGGGCGACTTCGCGCCGGGTGTGCACGACCCCTTCCACTGCGGGGAGTGAAAGGGGTCGTGCACACCCGGTGTGCCTAGCGGGCGCCGCCGTTGACGTACAGGGTCTGGCCGCTCACGTAGGAGGCCTCGTCGCCGGCCAGGAAGGCGACCACGGAGGCGATCTCCTCGGGCCGGCCCGGGCGGCGCAGCGGGGTGCGGGCGGCCACCTCGGCCTGGTGCTCCTCGGGCGTGGACCCGACCCGCTCGGCGGTGGCCTCGGTCATCGAGGTGACGATGTAACCCGGCGCCACCGCGTTGACGTTGACGTTGAACGGGCCCAGCTCGATCGCCAGGGTCGCGGTCAGGCCCTGGATGCCGGCCTTGGCGGCGGCGTAGTTGGCCTGGCCGCGGTTGCCGAGCGCCGAGCGGGAGCTGAGCGAGACGATCTTGCCGTACTTCTGCGCGACGAAGTACTTCTGTACCACGTGGCTGCAGTTGTAGGCGCTGGTCAGGTTGACCGTGATGACGGCGTCCCAGTCGGCCTTGGGCATCTTGAAGAAGAGGTTGTCCCGGGTGATCCCGGCGTTGTTGACCAGGATGTGCACCCCGCCGAGGTCCTCGACCAGCTGGGCGAAGACCGCCTCGACCGCGTCGTAGTCGGCCACGTCGCAGCCGTAGGCGCGGGCGGTGCCGCCCTTGGCCGTGATCTCGTCCGCGGTGGCCTGCGCCCGCTCGGCCGTCAGGTCGATCACCGCGACCGCGGCGCCCTCCTCGGCCAGCAGCTTGGCGGTGGCCGCCCCGATGCCCTGGGCGGCGCCGGTGACCGCGGCGACCTTGCCGGTGAATCGTGCCATGGCTGAAACTCCCTCAGTCCTTCTCGACGAGTACGGCGGTGCCCTGACCGACGCCGACGCACATGGTGGCCAGACCCCGACGGGCCCCGGTGCGGCGCATCCGGTGCAGCAGGGTGGTGAGGATCCGGGCGCCCGAGCCACCCAGCGGGTGGCCCAGCGCGATCGCGCCGCCGGTCGGGTTGACCAGCTCCGGGTCGAAGCCCAACTGGTCGACGCAGGCCAGCGCCTGGGCCGCGAAGGCCTCGTTGAACTCGGCCTCCTCGATGTCGCCGACCTGCCAGCCGAGCCGGTCCAGCACCTTGCGGGTGGCCGGCACCGGGCCGATGCCCATGACGTCCGGGTGCACCCCCGCCGAGGCGCCGGCCGCGTAGCGGCCCAGCGGCTCCAGGCCCAGCTCGTGCAGGGCGGCCTCGCTGACCAGCAGCAGGCCGGCGGCGCCGTCGTTCATCGGCGAGGCGTTGCCGGCGGTCACCGTGCCGTCCTTGCGGAAGACCGGCTTGAGCGAGGCGAGCCGCTCCGGGCTGGTGTCCTCGCGGATCGACTCGTCCTGGTCGACCGTCACCCCGTCCGGGCGGACGACCGGGAAGAGCTCGGCGTCGAAGTGGCCGTCCTTGCGGGCGGCGGCCGCGAGCCGGTGGCTGCGCAGCGCGAAGGCGTCCTGCCGCTCGCGGCCGACGCCGTACCGGGCGGCCACCTCCTCGGCGGTCTCGCCCATGCTCAGCACGTGGTGCAGCTCGGCCATCCGCGGGTTGGTCAGCCGCCAGCCCAGCCGGGTGTCGTGGGTCTCGATCCGGTGCGGCAGCGCCTCGTCGGGGCGGGGCAGCACGAACGGGGCGCGGGTCATCGACTCGCAGCCGCCGGCGATCAGGACGTCCGCCTCGCCGGCGGCGATGGTGCGGGCCGCGAGGGTGACCGCCTCCAGGCCGGAGGCGCACAGGCGGTTGACCGTGGCGCCGGGCACCGAGTCCGGCAGGCCGGCCAGCAGCACCGCCATCCGGGCGGCGTTGCGGTTGTCCTCGCCGGCCTGGTTGGCGGCGCCCCAGTAGACGTCGTCGATCCGGGCCGGATCCAGCTGGGGCACGTCGGTGAGCAGTTGGCGCAGCACGGCGGCCGAGAGGTCGTCCGGCCGGACCGTGGAGAGCGCACCGCGCAGCCTGCCGATGGGTGTCCGGCGGGCGGCGGCGAAGTAGACGGGACGCACGGCGTTGGGCTCCGTTCTAGAACGCGTTGACGTTGGTGAGGGACCGTCCGATGAGCAGCTTGTGCACCTGGCTGGTGCCCTCGTAGAGGGTCATCACCCGGGCGTCGCGCAGCAGCTTGCCGACCGGGTACTCGTCGATGAAGCCGTAGCCGCCGAAGACCTGCAGCGCGTTGTTGGCCGCGCGCACCGCCGCCTCGCTCGCGTAGAGCTTGGCGACCGAGGACTCGGTGGCGAAGGGCAGGCCGCGCTCGATGTGGTCGGCGACCCGCCAGGTGAGCAGCCGGGCCGCGTCCAGGTCGACCGCGATGTCCGAGAGCAGCTCCTGGACCAGCTGGTAGGAGGCGATCGGCTTGCCGAACTGCTCGCGCTCGGTGGCGTAGCGCACGGCGGCGTCCAGCGCGGCCCGGATGATGCCGACACAGCCGGCCGCCACCGACATCCGGCCCTTGGCCAGTGCCGACATGGCGACCGAGAAGCCCTTGCCCTCGGCGCCGAGCCGGGCGCCGTCGGGGACCCGGACCGCGTCGAAGGTCAGCTCGGCGGTGGCCTGGCCGCGCAGGCCGAGCTTGCCGTGGATCTCGCGGCGCTCCAGGCCCGGGGTGTCGGTCGGGACCAGGAAGGCGGTGATGCCCTTGTGGCCCGGCTCCCCGGTGCGGGCGAAGACCAGCGCGACCTCGGCCCAGGTGCCGTTGGTGATGAACATCTTGGCGCCGCTGATCACCCACTCGTCCCCGTCCCGGACCGCCTTGGTGGTCAGGTTGGCCGCGTCCGAGCCGGTGCCGGGCTCGGTGAGCGCGAAGCAGGCCAGCGCCTCGCCGGAGCAGAGCCGCGGCAGCCAGTGCCGCTTCTGCTCCTCGGTGCCGTAGCTGTTGATCGACTTGCCGACCAGGCCGAGCGAGACCGACACCACCCCGCGCACCGCCGAGTCGCCCCGGCCGAGCTCCTCCAGCACCAGGCAGTAGGCCAGGTGGTCGCCGCCGCTGCCGCCGTACTCCTCGGGAATGGTCAGCCCGAGGAAGCCGAGCTTGCCGAGCTTGCCGACGACCGCGCGGTCGATGGACTCGGCCCGGTCCCAGGCGGCGGCGAAGGGGGCGATCTCGCGGTCGGTGAACTCGGCGGCCAGGGTTCGGACCGCTGCCTGCTCCTCGGAGAGCTCCAGGTTCATGGTCGGACTTCCTCGACTGGGCGGTGGCGGACGGGGCGGTGTCCTCACGGCTGACTGGGCGGTGGCCTTAAACTAGCGGTGCAAGTTTTTTGACTCTAGCCCGCCCGGGACCGTTCTGGGAAGGGGCGCCCTGCGACACTGGATCCCTGCCACCCGAGAGGAGGAGCCCCGTCCATGGCCCGGCCCCGCACCCCCCTGCTCAGCCGCGAGCGGATCGTCACGGCCGCGCTGGCACTGGTGGACGCGGAGGGTCTGGAGGCGCTCTCCACCCGGCGGCTGGCCACCGAGCTCTCGGTCAGCGGGCCCTCGCTGTACAACCACTTCGGCACCAAGGACGAGTTGCTGGACGCGGTGGCGGACAGCGTCGTCGGCGAGGTCGACCTGTCGATGTTCGCCGGGGACCCGGCGCACTGGCGGACCGCGCTGCGCGACTGGGCCGGGTCCTACCGGGCGGCGCTGGCCGCCCACCCGCACATCGTCCCGGTGCTGGCCCAGGGGCCCGGCCGGCGTCCGCACGCGCTCAAGCTGGCCGACGCGGTCTTCGGCTGTCTGGTTGAGGCCGGCTGGCCGCGCGGCCAGGCCACCCGGATCGGCGCGCTGATGCGGTACTTCGTCACCGGATCGGCGCTCGGCTCGTTCGCGGCCGGCTTCCCGGTGGACGCGGGGGTGTACGGCAGCGAGTACCCCCACCTGGCCGACGCCCACCGGTTGGCCGAGCAGCGCGACCGGGTGGACGCGGCCGCCTTCGAGCTCGGCGTGGAGTCGCTGCTGGACGGGCTGGCGCTGCGGTACGCCGAGGCCGGGTACCGGCCGGCGGCCGGCTACCAGGGCGAGCGGGCCACGAACGCCGGGCGCAGCGAGGGGTCCACCGGGTCGTAGTAGCGGTGGTAGACCGGGGTCAGGCCGCCGGAGACCGGGGGCACGATCCAGCTCCAGTCGGCGGGGGTGGGCCGGCCGAGCCGGCGCTCCTGGGCGACGTGCTTGAGGAACCGCTCGGACTCGGTGTGGTGGTCCGTCATGGTCACCCCGGCCTCCTGGTAGGAGTGCAGCACCGCCCGGTTGAGCTCGACCAGCGCCCGGTCCTTCCACAGCGTGCGGTCGCTGGAGGTGTCCAGCCCCAGCCGCCCGGCCACCTCGGCCAGCAGGTCGTAGCGGTCGGCGTCGGCCAGGTTGCGGGCGCCGATCTCGGTGCCCATGTACCAGCCGTTGAACGGCGCCGCCGGGTAGCGGATGCCGCCGATCTCCAGGGTCTGGTCGCTGATCGCCGGCACCGCGTACCAGCGCAGGCCCAGCTCGGCGAACCAGGCGTGGTCGGGGTGGGCGAGCGGGACCTCCAGGGTGGTGTCCTCGGGCAGCTCGTACCAGCGCGGGCGCTCGCCCGGGCGCTCCTGGACCAGCAGCGGCAGCACGTCGAACCGCCCCTCGCCCGGCTTCCAGCCCAGGTCCCGGGCCCGGGCCGCCAGCTGGGTGCCGGCCGGGTCGCCGATCCGGGTGCCGTCCGGGTCCTGGTAGCCCGCGTAGCGCACCAGTTGGGCGTTGAGCAGGCGCGGGGCGGGGCGGCCCGGGCGGTCGGGCGCGAAGACGGTGACCACCGGGCGGATCCGGCCGCCGTTGGTGGCCAGGCGCAGGTGGTCGAAGCAGCCCCGGGCCACCTCGTCGGCGTCGTGCACCTCGCGCAGGTCGCGCACCACCAGGCTGCGCCAGTAGAGCCGGCCGATGCAGCGGGCGGCGTTGCGCCAGGCCACCTTCGCGCCGAAGGCCAGCTCCTCGGGGGTGTGCCGGTAGCTGCCGGTGCGGTCGATCTCGTCCAGCACCCGGCGCAGTCTCGGCTGCGGGTCGGCGGCGCCGGGCAGTTCGGCGTGGAACTGGCGGACGAAGGCGGCGGCCTCGGCGGGGTCGGTGAAGTCCGCGGGCAGCCGGCGGGCCTGCTCGGGGACGGCGCCCGGGGGCACCGGCGCGGTGGCGTGGGTGTGGCCCAGCGGACAGCTGGGTGCGGCGGCGGGCTTGCGGGACCGTATCCGACTGAAGATCACGGGGCGTCCTTTCCGCCCCCATGGATACCGGGGCCGCGCCGGGCCGGGGCGCAACTGCGGCAATCCGGCCCTGGCGCCCGGCCCGGTGCGCTACGCTGCCCGATCTTCCGCCCGGCCGCGCGCGGGTCCTCCGCCCGGCCGCGCGCCCGGCCGTTCCCGGTCCTCCGCCCGGCCGCGCGCCCGACCACGG